>DOWN01000013.1 GCA_003519545.1 Bacteroidota bacterium | reverse complement strand
AGTGTAAACGAGATAATTTGAAAAATATGTTTACATAAGTTAAATTTATTGATATTCGTATTAATTCAAATTTTATTTAAACTTAAATATAAATACAATGAATTTTTTATATTTAGCATGTGATAAATTTGACGGAACTGGTGATATGAACCGAAAAGCTTGGGACGAATATATTATTTGGTCAAAGTTGACACATTTAACTGAGCTAGTTTCATTAGACGGAATGCTTAATGAATTTTTAGTAGAGCCTGACCATGAAAATCCGGAAGATTGGAAATTCATTCATACTTTCGGTCAATATGAAACAGGATTTTACACTTCGCTCGATTATGTAGTTAAAAAAATAAATAAGAAAGACAAGTTCAATTTATTGACAATTATAATAGAGCCAAATCAAAGATGTGAATTTATTAAAATACCCGATTTTGAATTTGTCGGATATGAATTATTAGATAAAGAATTTTGTAATAGTGCGTTAACAAATTGTGGTGGATTTGAAGAAACATTTTTACCATCAGATTTAAACGATAAAGGCCTCATTGACAATTTTGATAAAGCATATGATATAAAAAAGCGTCTATATGAAAATAATCCTAATGAACCTCATGCAGATACTTTTGTGATAGCTGTCTGGCGACATAAGTATATTGGTCGTTAATCTTTAATATTTAAACTGATCTATCGTTTATGATTAACCAACTTGATATTGTTATGTATCAATTATTAAAAAACCACGAATAATTATTTCAAATAAAAATTCTCAAAATATTTGCAGTTATTTTTAATTTGAAATTAATTTTTTTAATGCGGCTTCGATGTTAAGTTTGCCGTAACCCCATTTTTCATTTGGAGTTTTTCCGGTAAAATTATCATACGTAGCTGTTGATAACAAAATATTTCTAATTTCTGAATGTGTCAAGGAAGGATTATATTGCAATAGAAGTGCTGCTGCTCCGACAACGTGAGGTGCTGCGGCACTTGTACCACTGAAAATTCCATAAGTATAATCAGGTTCACAGGAAAAAGTTGTATGCCCCGGTGCGGTGATATCAACTCCTAATTTACCTGTAATTGTATATCCTATTCCTGAATAATAACTTAAGTCGCCAATTTTATCTCCGGGGTAGAATGGAAAATTAACGGTATAAGCACCAACAGCAATAACACTATCGCCTGTGCAAGGAAAAGTAACATTACCAAAATCAGTAACGTTTGTGAGCCAGTGTGAGGAGCCCTCCCAAGACTGAGATACATCTCCCGTGAATCCTGTTAAAATTTCTTCGCTTCGAGAAGTAACATTTATTTTCCATTTGCCTAAAACTGATCCGGAATCTTTTTCGAAAAATCCGAACTTCATCATTACAGTACCTTTAGGTGAAATTTCGCGGGAATAAAAAACTTTATAATCTCCGGCATAAATCATACCCGTTCCGTCAGAAAATTCTTTAGTAACTTTTCCGTCCGGAGTTTCAACTGAAAAATTTATTTTATTATCCGGAGTTCGCCAAAGGATAGAAGTAAATATTCCGTTATTCAAAACACCTTCAGCATTATTTTTACTGTTGATAATATAAGTGTAACTTTCATTTGCTTCAACAGTATCTTTCATTAACATTTTAGCACCGCCCATATTTCCTGCACCTCCTATTATTGTTACACCGTCACGAGCCATTTCATTCATTAACATTTCTTCTTCAGTTGATCCGTCCATAAATTCCCACATCCATTCACCGTCTTCTATTAATAAAATATTTACATTTTCATTTTTTAAAAAATTTACCAAATCAGGAAAATTTCTTACGTATCTCGGAGTGTATTTATAATCAATGTTTGCGAATATCATTTCTGCATCCGGTGCTATACCATGATGTCTCTGAACTCCATAATGACCACCCATAATAATCCCTGCGACCGGTGTACCGTGAACAATCGTATCAGGTTCAGTTTTTATTAAATCAATTCCCCTTCTTCTTATCGTTCCGTCTTTTTCTCTGACTGCTCTAACTTTTGAAGTTTTAAGTGCTGTTAATTTTTCTCCTACGGTTAAAGAATTATTTTTATCTTTATCATCAACTATAAAAAATAATTCACCATAAGTTGGATCGGATTCATTAAATCCGTCTTTCTCACCAAAGTCTCTTTTTTTGTTATTATTTTTATCGTTGTATAAAAAATCAAAGTCTGCTTGAAATTCTGAAGACTTAGCACCTAATAAACCAAATGTTTTATCTTTCATTGAAATATAATTCAGAATTTCATCGCTGTCTGCTTTTCCATTTTTATTCAAATCTACTGCGTCGGTTCCGGGAGTAAATTTTTTATCCTTATTAACATCAATCCATTCAAATACATCACCATCAGCAAAGAAAAACATAGGATGAAAAACATCTATACCGGAATCCATATCGCCTATCACAACACCTTTGCCTGTTAATACATTTCCGTTTTTATCATAAAATTTCTCTTTAAGTTTAGTGGTAATGACAATTCCGTCACTTGACAACTGAGAATATGAGTTAACATAAATTAAAGAAATGATAATTATAAAGAATTTTTTCATATAAAATTTTTAATTTTAATTCGTATTATTTTAAGGATAAAATTATTTTTTTAGTTCCTTTGCTTTAGAATAAATTGTGGCTAACTGACCTACATGAAAAGCCTGATGGAACTGCCAGGAAATAATAATTTTTTCTTTGGTTTTAAAATAGTCGGTATCAGGATTTTCACATTTAGCGTGAATCTCATCCAATTCTTTGTCCGTTAAGTTCTGATATATCAATTTATTTTTTTCACAAACTGAATTCCATTTATCTTTTAATTCAGAAAGTGGCGGATAGTCGGATACAGGTTTAAGAGAATTTGGAGACGCAAATAAATTTTGAATTTCCGGAAACAGTATTTCACCTTTGCCCATATATAAAGAAAAATCATCATCACTTGTAATAAGATGTCCGAGAATAAAAATGCCGTGATTTTTTCCGGGAGAAATTTCTATTTCATAATCTTTCTCTTCAAGTAATCTCAAGTAAAGTGCAATCCAGTCTTCGGTTAAAATTTTCCATTGCCGGTAAAACTGTTCAGACCTGATATTTTTTTGATTCAAGAATTAATGGTTATATTTTCAGTAGGAAGTAAATCATAAAAATGCCATACATTACAATAAAAATCACCGGGACCAAAATAATCTTTTGAGATTCTTTTTATTTTACCGTCGGAAGTTTTTTCAAAAACTGAAACACCCGGATAGTATCCATTCTCTTTTGAATAATAACCCATATCAGACATAAAATTATTTCCCTGAGAAGAGACAGATTTGAAATCCCAGTTTCTTGATTCTTTAAATTCTTTATGAGTCTGAGGTGAATCCGGAGAGACTAAGTAAAACGCACCTTTCTTTTCGATATAACCGTGCATTCCTTTCATCCCGTCTGCCCACATTGTGCAGTAGCTACAACCTTTGCCCATATTGTGGATTGTGAATAGGTATTGGTTGTTTCCAAACATTTCTGAGAGTTTGATTTTATTACCTTCTGGAGTTGTAAATTCATAATCTTCAGTGATGTCTTTTTTTGCGTCTTCAGATAAGAGTTCTATTTTTCTTTTTCTGAGAGATTCAATTTCAGATTCAATTTTTTGTAATTCTTCGATATTCATATAACTTTATTTTGTTTTAAAATTAATTAAAATATTATCTACTGACAAGAGTAATAAATGAGTAAAGATTTAATGCTAATTGAGAGGGAGGAGGTATTACTTCGCAGGAGTCCCTTGCAGGAGACTCCTGCGGGAGAGTGGGATGACATGTTTAATTGTTTTAGTAAAAACAATTATTATTGACTCAAAACCGGATAAGATATGAAAAGAGGATTTGATATGCCTACTTTATATTCTCTGATTGAAGAAGGGGATGAATCTAATCTCATATTAGAAACAGAGCCATCGGCATTAATCCAGGCAGAATGCCAGTAGCTAATTGCTTTTATGCGAGGAAACTCACCGCTGATAAGGCAACTGAAAACATCCCGCATCCATAATCCTTTATCATAATTAGTTGAATCTTCTATTGTACCGAACTCAAAAATAGCAATGGGCTTATCAGGAGATAGTGAAGTTATTTTCGGATAAACATTCCGCAATACATCTGAAAATTTTGATGCCTGATGACCGGGTATATGAGTACCATAAATACTTAAACCAATCCAGTCTATATAATCATCACCGGGATAATAATTATTATAAGTGTTCCAGTTTTCATCAGGTGCTGAACCTGCGTTCATATGAAAACACCATGTGATATTAGAAGCACCGTTTTCACGGCAAATGTCAATTATTCTTTTGAATGTTTCTTTGAATAGTTCAGGTCCGTCGGGAAGTGTAGAATCTCCAAAGTTATCAGTAACTCCGCCTCCATTAAGAATACCGCTCCATGAAAACCATGAGCCGTTAACTTCCGTTCCAAACTCTGCCATTATTGGTTTTCCAAAATCTCTTGCATCTCTTGCCCATTGAATAAGAGAGGAATCAAATTCACCATCATAAATTTTTTTCAAAGTATAAACAGGATCTAAAACACCGTCATAATAATCACTTCTCGGCATAATTCTAATGAACGGAATTTTTCCCAAAGCGGAAACAGTTTCACATTCATTAAGTGGAAATTTTATTCCTTTGAACCAGTTATTAGAAAAATAAACCCAGACAATTTTTTTTCCTGTTAAAATTTCAAACTGTTCAATTCTTCCTTTTTCTACACTGTCTTCGGTTGCTCCCATCAATGGGAAAGCAGAATGATAAATGCCGTGTTTAGGAGGCAATACCTTTACTGATTGAGAGTAAACAGTTGAAAGTGAGAAGATGAAAAATAAAATAATCAGAAATTTAAAACGGCAGATCATCAGGATTAAACTCTTCATCTTTTGATTTATTTGGTGCGGGAGTTTTCATTTCAGATTCCGAAAGTTTATCCATTTTCCACGCCTGAAGTGTATTGAAATATACTTTTTCTCTTTTTGGATTTTCCCATTCTCTTCCCCTGATATTAAAGTTAATTTCAACTTCATCGCCAACATTAAATCCGTTAAGTTCATCACATTTATCCTGAGTGAATTCAAATTTAATAAGTTGCGGATATTGAGAGTTGTCAGCGTATTCAAGAACAAACTCTCTTTTTTTAAAAGTATCTTTGATTTGTTGAGTTTCAAAAATCTTGTAAATTTTTCCTTGTATTATCATTTAAATAAAATTTATATGTAATATTTTTAAATAATTTAATTTTTACAATTTAAA
>DOWN01000186.1 GCA_003519545.1 Bacteroidota bacterium | reverse complement strand
ATAATTTAATTTTTACAATTTAAAAATAATGATTATTTTTTTGCTTTTAATGAAAACAATAATGGTATATCAAAATTTTTATCAATGAAGTGAAAATAGCCGTCATCTCTGAGTTCCATATTAGGATATTGTTTCCAGACTGTAAAAGGATATTCATTTAAGGATTCAATTGTGTATTTTCTCTTTAGAAAAACATTTATTATTTCAGAGAGTGAGTGATTCCATTCATAGGTTTTATTATTCTCAAGTTTATGTCCCGGATCGGCATAATCAACACCATTTTCAAAATAAAAAGGTTCATCCCTTTTGAAATATGGAGTTGTGTATTTAAGTGTGTTAATTGTTTTATCAAAATCGAAACAACCGGTAACCGGGTGACACTCTGCAATATAAAAGAAGCCGTCTTTTTTAAGGAATTTATTAATTACGTCAGCCCATTTTTCCAAATCAGGCAACCAGTAGATAGCACCATATGAAGTAAACACAATATCAAAGGATTCATTTTCAAGCAACCCATTTTCCAATAAAGAATAGATATCAGAACAAATAAATTTTGCAGGAATATTTATTTCATTTGAAAGCTGAAAAGCATTTTCAATTGCAGTTTCAGAAAAGTCAACACCTGTTACATCCGCCCTGAGCATTGCCAGAGAAAGAGTATCCATTCCGAAATGGCACTGAAGATGAAGAATTTTTTTTCCTTTAATGTCTCCAAGTTCATTTAACTCAATCGAGTTTAATTTATTCACACCTTTTTTAAATTCATCTAAACTGTATAATTCAGATTTTTTGTGAATATCAACTGCTTCATCCCAGTATTTTTTGTTTGTTTCGAAAAATTTATTCATATTTTTTTATTGTAGTTACAACTACGACATTTTAATTTTTTACTTGCTAATTAAACAAATTACTTTTAATTTGTGTCAAATTAAATAAACTAATTATATGAATCAAGAAAAACTTAACAGAAGAGATTTTCTAAAATCAACAGCAAAAGGAATAATAATAGGCGGGATAGCAGTGACAGGATTGAATATAGACAAAGTATTCGCAGGATTTGATGAGATAGAATCAACTGGAGCGGATAAAGTTTTGAATCTTGCTGATTATCCGGATTTATCAAATACAGGCGGATATAAACAGATAAGCGGAAAACTAATTGTATTCAGAACCGGAGCGAGTTCATTCAGGGCATTAAATCCGACATGCACACATAAAAAATGTGACACACATTTCAACGGAAATGAATTTGAGTGTGAGTGTCACGGATCAAAATTTGACAAAACAGGAAAAGTTCTTAACGGACCTGCAACAAAAAATCTGAGAAGTTATAAAACGACATTTGACTCAAGTGCCAATACATTAACAATAAAAATGTAAAAAATAAAATTATGCCAAACTCAGCACATTTACACTTGCTCACAAATCATTTCCCTGTGGTGGGAATGATTATTGTATTTCTTGTATTAGTTTACGGTATATTCAGGAAACAAAATGAGATTATCCGTTTAGCATTAATGCTTACGGTTTTGATTTCACTGATTACTATAGTAGTTTCAAATTCAGGAGAGAGTGCATCACAGTTAATAGAAGGAGAAGACGGTGTGAATGAGGAAATGATAGATCCACACGAGGAAATGGCTGAGATTGCAAGTGTAGTTATGTATGTTACAGGAGGTTTATGTCTGGTGGGACTTATAATTTTCAGAGGTGAAAAAAGAATTCCGATGTTAATGTCAATTGTATATTTTATTTTAATGATAGGAGTAATAAGTCTTATGGGATATACAGCACATTTAGGAGGGCAAATAAAACATCCTGAAATAATTCAAGAATCAAAATGAATTTATTGATTAAATAAAATCAATTATTTTAAAGCCGTTTAAAACATAAGCGGCTTTTTTTATGATTATATGTAAAAATTGTGGAGCAGAAGTAAATACTAATTATTGCCCTGAATGCGGACAGGCATCATCAGAAGGCAGATATAATTTTAAACATCTTGTAAAAGATATACTCGATGTATTTTTTAAGTTTAAAGACACGATATTTCCTACCATTGCAGATTCCATAAAATCACCGGCTATAACAACACACCAATATCTCAACGGAAAAAGAGTAGATGTTTATAATCCGATAAAATATGTTTTTTTTCTTGCCTTAATAAACTCATTTTTAATTCTTCAATTTAAGTTACTTGATGCTTATCTGAAATCACAGGATGTAGTTCAAAACACAATTACCAAATTTTACACAAGTAATATTTCAATCGTAGAAATGATGAGCATTCCTATATTATCGTTATTTTCATTTTTATTTTTTAAAGATAAAAAATTTAACTACTCGGAAAATGTTATACTTAATTGTTTTCTGAACGGGAATGTTTTTATTTTTGGAATTGTCTTATCTCTTATACAACTTGTCTTCAGACAAAATTCAGCATTAATAATACTGACGAATGAATACTTCAATTATTTATCTATGATTTATATGGCTATTGTATATATGTATTTTTTTAATGAAAAAACTTTGAAAGGATTTTTAGTGTCCGCTATTGTGGTTGTTTTAAATTATTTAGTGTATGGAATATTACTCGGATTTATATCAAATTTTTTTTACTAAATAACTAAAACTAATTCTTCAAAGTTTTGATTGCAATCAAGTGCCAGGTAACCCCAATACCAATAATTAATAAAAGAATGATTGCATAGAGAGGAATATGAGTAAACCATAATGAATAAATTATTGTAATCCACAAAACTGAGATTGAAATAATTTTTACACTTAGTGGAGTTCCCTTTTTATCTTTATAATTTTTCAGATACTTTCCAAAAAATTTATTTGTCATCAACCAGTTATAAAATTTTGGAGATGACTTAGCATAACAAGATCCGGCAAGAATAAGAAAAATAGTAGTTGGCATTACAGGAAGTAAAGCACCGAGAATTCCAAGTCCGACAAAAGTATGCCCGGCGAGGACGAGCATCTTCCGGTTAAACTTATTTTGAATTAATTTATTGTTATTATTTACTTCTTTATTTTCCAAATTTAAAACAAATTTTGAGAAGACTGAATAAAATTGATAAATTCAGATTAAAATTAAATTCAATTAAAAATCAGATTTCTGTAATTTTTTATGAATTTCAGGTATTTCCATTAATGCAGCCGAGCCATACCATGGATGGAGTTCCATCTCTAAAGCTCCTGCAACAACAGCAGGATCTGTATTCACTAATTCTTCCGCTTCTTTAATATCAGAAACATTGAGAATAAAAATTCCTCTTAAATCAGTTTTATCAAGGAACGGACCGGCAAGAACAAGTTTACCGTCATCAGCAAGTTTTTTAATATTATCCATATGACCCTTTTGAATTTCGGCAAGTTTCACCTGGTCTTCGATTTTTGTTTTACCTGACTTTAAAAAAACCAGGACATATTTTTTCATACCGTACTGATCGGCACCATATTTATTAATCAGAGCGGTATCCTGCTGAGCAAAAGAGTGATTGGCAAATAAATGACTTAAAAATAATACTAAGGAAAATAATAATTTCATATTTGAAAAATTAATTTGTGATAAATGGTTTATATAAAATTAAATATAAAGAATTTAATAATCACTTTAATAAATTAATTCTTCTTGACAAAAAAATTTATAATGTTATATTTGCATAAACTAAAAAATAACTTTCAAACATTTTTTGAAGTTAGGTATAACATACAACGTAAAAAAAGAAACAGAACTTGAAGAGTCGCTTGAGAAAGTGAACAAGCGAAACACTGAAGCGAGAAAATATCTTGATGAAAATATTATTGAAAAATATTCAGAGAGAATTGATGATACATTTGCCGAATGGGATTCAATAGAAACAATAGAAGCAATAAAGAATGCATTTGAAAAGGCAGGACATGAAATTATATTAATAGAAGCCGATGAAAATGCTTTTGAAACTTTAAGATTAACAAAACCACAAATAGTTTTTAATGTGGCAGAAGGTAAAGGGGGTGCTTCAAGAGAATCTCAACTTCCCGCAATCCTTGAAATGCTTGACATTCCATATACCGGAAGCGATCCTGTAAGTATCGGAATATGTCATGACAAATCCAGATGTAAAGAAATCCTTTCTTATTACAACATTCCAAATTCAAAATTTTTTATTTCTGATAATGATGAAGTAAATCATAATTTATCATATCCATTATTTGTGAAACCTCTTCACGAAGGTTCATCAAAAGGCATTTATAATTCAAGTGTGGTTCACAACCCTGATGAACTCAAAAAAGAAATTAAAAGAATAAAAGAATGTTATGATCAACCTTCGTTGGTAGAGGAATATTTAGATGGAAAAGAATTTACAGTTGCACTATTAGGCAACGGTAACGATTTAAAAGTTTTACCGATAGTAGAAATAAATCTTGATGAAGTTCCGAATGGGTTTAATAAAATTTATTCATATGAAGTGAAATGGTTTTTTGATACGAGAGAAAACAAGTTGGATATTTTTAAATGTCCTGCTGAGATAGACAGTGAGTTATATAAAAAAATAGAAGAGACGTGTAAAGATACTTTTAATGTATTAAGATTAAAAGACTGGGCAAGAATGGATGTGAGACTTGATAAAAACGGAATTCCAAATATTATTGAAATAAATCCATTACCCGGCATTTTACCTGATCCTGAAGATAATTCATGTTTTCCAAAAGCAGCAAGAGAAGCGGGGATGAACTATGATGAATGTTTAAATGCAGTTTTAAATTCAGCAATTAAAAGATACGACTTAATTTGAAAATACATATAATATATAACGACCCATTGCAGTATGCTACAGGAAAAATTTATGATGACGGTGTTACGGACATTGATCAGGTGGAAGAAGCAATTGATATGAGTGAATATGGAGTGCTTGATGAAATGAAAGCAGTTCAGAGAGCACTTGAACCATCGGGCTTTGAAACCAAGATTGTTCCTGTTGCACTTGATGTTTATAAATTAATTGATGAATTGAAAAATGATCCTCCGGATTTAATATTTAATTTATGTGAATCACTCGATGGAGATCCGACACAGGAGATGAATATTGCAGCGTTATTTGAAATATTAAAATTTCCTTACACAGGCTCGAGGGCAGTAACATTAGGTTTAGCATTAAACAAACCGAGAGTAAAAGAAATTTTAAATTATTATAATATTCCGACATCAGCTCATTTTGTTTGTAATGATTCAGGAAAATTATTTTTAAACGGATATATTAAACTGAAAGATAAATATCCGTTGATTGTCAAACCTTCGAGAGAAGATGCAAGCATCGGGATAGATAATAAATCAGTAGTATTTAACGAAACCGAATTAAAAGACAGAGTTGAATATATACTTGATGAGTATAAACAACCGGCTTTGATTGAGCAATATATAGAAGGAAGAGAAATAAACGTGAGTGTAGTTGGGAATGTTAAAAATGATGAGAATGATTTGATTGTATTTCCGATTTCAGAAATCGATTTTTCAGAATTACCCGATGATTATCATAAGATTGTCAGTTATAACAGTAAGTGGATGTATAAGACGGTAGAATTTGCAGGGACAAAAGCAGTTTGTCCGGCAAAAAACATTTCACCTGATCTTGAAAAAGTTATTCAGGATACTGCAAAAAGAGTTTACAAAATAATAGGTGCGAGTGATTATGCAAGAGTTGATTTCAGAGTTAAAGACGGAGTCCCTTATGTTCTTGAATTAAATCCAAATCCTGATATTGCTTCAGACGTTGATTCTGATACGGGATTTACCAGAAGCGGCAAGTCATACGGTTGGACTTATGAAGAACTTATAAATAACATAATAAAATTTTCCTGTGAAAGATGGGGAGTAAAAATTTAGTTTGTTAAAATGATAACTAATGATACGAAATCTTAAAAAAGATGACAGAGAGAAAATTTTAAAGATACTGAAAGACACTAATAATTTTAATGATGGTGAGATTGAGATAGCGATGGAACTGATTGATGTATATTTAACGAAACCGGAACAAAAAGATTACGAAATTTTTGTTGATGAAGAGAATGAGATAGTTAAAGGTTATATATGTATGGGACCGAGACCTTTGACAGATGGCACTTATGATTTATACTGGATAGCAGTGAACCCTGAGATACAGTCAATGGGAGTAGGTTCGGGACTTGTAAGATATATAGAAGAACAAATAAAAGAAAAAGACGGAAGAATAATTCTGATAGAGACGAGCGGAAAAGAAAGTTATGAGAAGGAAAGAAGATTTTATGAAAAGAACGGATATAATTTACATTATACAATAAAAGATTTTTATCGTCGGGGAGACGATTTGGTAGTTTACAGCAAGTATCTAAATAACTAAAAAGGAGTAAACCTTTTATGGAACTTTGGCAGGAAATGATTCGCAACAGTGTTAGCAGTGTTGACCAGCTTGTGGAGAAATTCGGAATTAAGCGGGAAGTTGCAGAAAAATTGGATGAGTTTTTCCAGGCGAGAATCAATCCTTATTATCTTTCGTTAATAAGATATCCGGGAGATCCAATATGGAAACAGTGTGTTCCGGATGAAGCAGAGCTAATGGATATTGATGCTCCGGAAGATCCGCTTAACGAAGATGATATGAGTCCGGTACCTAACATCACACACAGATATCCTGACAGGGCTTTATTTCTGGTTTATTCCCAGTGTGGTTTATATTGCAGATTTTGCACGAGAAAAAGAAAGGTTGGAGATTCAAGTAAAATCTCTATGAAGAATCTTGAATCTGCTTTTAAATATCTTGAAGAACATACGGAGATAACAGATGTGATAATGTCAGGTGGAGATCCATTGATGCTGACAGATGTGATGCTTGAAAAAATTCTTCAGAGACTAAGACAAATAAAACATATTCAGGTGATTAGACTCGGTACAAAAATGCCTTGTGTATTACCTCACAGAATTACAGAGAAACTTTGTAATATGCTGAAAAAATATCATCCGATTTATGTCAATACACACTTTAATCATCCTTGGGAATTAACTGAAGAATCAAGAAGAGCAACAGGAATGCTTGCTGATGCGGGAATACCTGTCGGTAATCAATGCGTATTAATGAAAGGAGTTAATGATGATCCTCAGACAATGAGAGATTTAATGAAAGGCCTTCTTGCGATGAGAGTAAGACCTTATTACATCTATCAGGCAGATTTAACAAAAGGGGCAAACCATTTCAGAACTCCAATAAGCAAAGGGCTTGAGATAATTGATAATTTGAGAGGACATATTTCAGGACTTGCAGTTCCTCATTTTGTAATAGATGCACCCGGAGGCGGAGGAAAAATTCCGTTATTGCCGGAGTATGTTTTAGCAAGAGATGATGATAAAATAATTTTAAGAAATTATAAATATAATATATATGAATATCCAGATGTAAAAG
>DOWN01000125.1 GCA_003519545.1 Bacteroidota bacterium | reverse complement strand
GATATGCTGGTTTCAGCAGTTGAATTTTTTAAATCAAAATATCCTTCTGAAATCGTAACAGCATATATTAAATTTGATAATTTACCGTCTCTCAAATCCTTTCAGAAAGCCGGCTTTACTATTAAAGAAGAAAAAGAAATTAACGGATCTAAAAGTTATATTTTGACAAAATGAAAATAAAAATAAATGATTTTATAATATCGGATGAGACTAAACCTTTTGTGATAGCAGAAATGTCCGGCAATCATAATCAGTCAATTGAAAGAGCATTTGAAATAATTGATTCCGCTGCGGCTGCAGGTGCACATGCAGTTAAACTTCAGACTTATACGGCTGATACAATTACTCTAAACCAGAATAAAGGTCTCTTTAATATCAGTGATAAAAATTCACTTTGGAACGGAAAAAACCTTTATCAACTTTATAAAGAAGCATATACACCTTGGGAGTGGCACAAAGAATTATTTGATTACGCAAAGAAAAAAAATCTGATTATTTTCAGTTCACCTTTTGATGAATCTGCAGTTGATTTTCTTGAAACTCTTGATTGCCCGGTTTATAAAATCGCTTCGTTTGAAAACAATCATTATCCTTTATTGAAAAAAGTTGCCGCTACAGGAAAACCTGTAATTATGTCAACAGGTATTTCTAATCTTTCGGATATTTACAAATCTGTAAACGTTTTAAAATCAGCAGGTTGCAAAGAGCTTGTTCTGCTGAAATGCACAAGCACTTATCCTGCTTCTCCCGAAAATACAAATGTAAGAACAATCCCGGTTTTAAAAGAAATTTTTAACTGTATTATAGGGCTTTCAGATCATACAATGGGAATAGGTGCATCTATTGCGGCTATCTCTCTCGGTGCAAGAGTAATCGAAAAACATTTTACTTTAAGAAGAGCAGACGGTGGAGTTGACTCCGCTTTTTCTCTTGAACCTGATGAATTAAAATCTCTTGTGGTTGAATCTGAAAGAGCATTTTTGTCTTTAGGTAAAATACAATTTGACATCACTGAAGCGGAAAAGAAAAGTATTAATTTTAAACGGTCTATATATGTTTCTGCTGATATAAAAAAAGGTGATGTTTTTTCTGAACAGAATATTAAAATCGTTAGACCCGGAGACGGTCTTCATCCGGAATTTTTTGAAAAGTTAATCGGGAAAAAAGCATCCTCTGATATATCTGCAGGCACTCCTTTAAACTGGGATTTAATAATTAACGATAAATGAATTTTACTTTAGGAACAGCACAGTTAGGACTTGATTACGGTATTGCAAATTCTTCAGGCAAGCCTGATAAAAATTCTGCTTTTGAAATTTTAAATCAATCTGTAAAGTCGGGTGTGAGATATTATGACACTGCTGCTGCTTATGGTAACTCTGAAGAGATACTCGGTGAATTTTTCTCTTCTCACAATTCAGATGTATTTATAATTACAAAAATTCCACCTGTAGCAGAATCATTAAAAAACCCTGATGATGAAATTGAAATTATTGATTTCGTTTTAAATTCGGTAAATAATTCTAAAAAGAATTTAAGACGTGATTATCTGGACTGTCTAATGTTTCACAGGGTTGAAGATTATTTTCTTAATGAGAAACTTATTCTTTCTTATCTTTGTGAACATGCCAATGATTTAAAAATCAATTCTTTCGGTATCAGTCTTTATGATTTAAATCACTCTGAAGAACTTTTAAATGATGATATGCTTTCGGCTTATCAGATACCTGCAAATTTATTAGATCATAGATTTTTAAATTCCGGTTTTATTCAAAAAGCAGGTGAACTTAAAAACCATATATTTATCAGAAGTTTATATCTTCAAGGATTATTTTTTGTTGATGAAAAAAATATCCCTGAGAACATAAAAGAATTTTCAAATTACAAAAGACAATTGTTAAATATTATCGAAAAATCAGGAATGTCTTTTCCACAGTTTACTGTAAATTTTTTTAAAACTTTTTATAGTAATTGTAATTTAATATTTGGATGTGAATCGGTGAGTCAACTGATTGATAATATAAATTTACTGAATAATTCTGAATCGCTTGATGAAAAATATTTTTCGGAAGTTATTGATTTGTCCGGTAATATTCCGGTTGAAATTATTAACCCGTCATTTTGGGTAAAATAAATTTATATAAATGAAAAAAATTGTTTTGTTAGGACATGGTATTGGAATAAAGTATGTAATTGATTCGCTCACGACCTATAAAAACGGAGAGTATAAGGTTGTTGCGGTTATTACACATCCTTTCGAACTTCATAAAGAAGATCTTGAAATGATGGAGACTCGAAAGGATATTTATGGAGACTGTGCTTATAATGTTTTTAATTTAACTTCCGATTATGGAATTCCATTGTTTGAATCATCAGATGTGAACGAACCTGAAACAATTGAGAATATTAAAAAATTTGAACCCGATTACATTATAAGTATCGGGTGCAGAAACATACTTAAAAAAGATTTCCTGAATAATTTTGAAAAAAAAGTATTTAATATTCATACCGCTCCTCTGCCTGAATATAGAGGTGCCGCAAATGACTCATGGATGATTTTGAACGGTCTTTGGGATACAGAGCAATTCGGTTGTGCTCATTTTATCGACAGTGGAATTGATACAGGAGATATAATTGCTAAATCATATTATAAAATTCCTAATCTTGCTTATCCTATAGATGTTTTCAAAACAAGAATGAATACTTATAAATATTTACTGCCATTATCACTTAATAATCTTAACAAAAAAGATTTTAAACCTGAAAAACAGGAATTTCAAAAATCTACTTTTTTCCCGAGATTAAAAACAAGCATTGATGGAAAGATTGATTTTAGTAAATATACCGGAAATGAGTTGTTAAGATTTATATATGCTTTTTCCTATCCTTATGAAGGTGCTCATTGTTTTATGGAAAATTTAAAAATAAATATTCTTGAAGCGGAATTCATACAAGATAAAGGATTTCATACATTCACAACGGGTATAATTTTTGGAAAGGATGAAAATAAAAATTATAAAGTTGCTTTAAAAGAAGGTTACTTATTGATTAAAAAAATTGAAATTGACAAAAAACCTGTTTTACAAAATAAAATATTTAAATTAGGAAAGAGATTAACTTAAGATATGAGTTTTACAGGTGTTATAGTTCAGGCAAGAATGGGTTCATCCAGATTACCTTCAAAAGTTTTGATGGAAGCAGATGGTAAAAAATTATTATCTTACACAATTGAAAGATTAAAAAATTCAAAAAAAATTGATAATATAATTGTCGCTACAACAGATACTAATAAAGATGAGGCAATTGAAAAATTTTGTATAGATAATAAAATTGATTTTTTCAGAGGCGATGAGAATGATGTTCTCGATAGATTTTATAATGCATCGAAAAAATTTAATTTTAAAAATATAATCAGAATAACAGCAGATTGCCCTTTGATTGATTATAAAATTGTTGACGATGTTATTGATTTATTCAAATCCGGTAAATATGATTATGTAAGCAACGTTGATCCGCCGTCTTTCCCTGATGGACTTGATGTAGAGATTTTTTCTTTTGATGCTCTTGAAGATGCTTTTAATAATGCAAAATTAATTTCTGAACGTGAGCATGTAACTCCTTACATCAGAAATAATAAAAAATTTAAAAAAACAAACTTAAACAATAATAGAGATTTAAGTAACCTTAGATGGACAGTAGATGAAAAAGAAGATTTTGATTATATCTCAAAAATTTTAAAATCCGTTAATTCTAAAAATTATTATTGCGGATTAAACGAAATTATAGATTTAATTAATGAAGAATCTGATTTAAATCCTGAAAATTCAAAATTTTTCAGAAACGAAGGTTATATAAAATCTTTACTTAATGATATGAAATCAAAATATCAAAACTCTTTTGCACTTTTAAACATTGCAAAAAAAATAATTCCAAGTGCTTCACAAACATACAGCAAGTCTTACAAGTATTTTGTTGAAGGTGCTGCTCCTGCGTTCATTGACAGAGGACTTAATGCTCATGTGTGGGATGTAGATGGAAATGAATTTATTGATTTTTCTCTTGGTCTTGGTGCTATCACTCTCGGATATAATATCCCCGGACAGAATGAAGCAATTATAAATCAACTTCAGAAAGGAATTTCTTTTTCTCTTTCAAATAAAATTGAAATAGATGTTGCTCAAAAAATTATAGATTTATATCCGTCTGCTGAAATGGTCAGATTTGTAAAAAACGGATCTGATGCAACTACTGCATGTATCCGTCTTGCCCGTGCTCATACCGGAAAAAATGTTGTTGCTCATTGCGGATATCACGGATGGCAAGAATGGTATATCGGAAAAACTGATAACGACAGAGGTATTCCTCAAACTGTTAAAGATTTAACTCAGTCTTTTAATTATAACGACATAGATTCTCTCGATAAAATATTTAAGAATTTTAAAAACGATGTTGCAGCGGTAATCCTTGAGCCCATAGGTCTTGATTATCCAAAGAATGATTTCCTTCAAAAAGTTAAGGAACTAACTCATAAGAATAATGCCATACTTATATTTGATGAAGTTGTGAGTGGGTTTAGAATTGACATCGGTGGTGCTCAGTCTTACTTTGATGTTGTTCCAGACTTAACTGCAATCGGTAAAGGTATGTCAAACGGAACTTCAGTCTCTGCTATCACAGGCAGGGCAGATCTTATGAAAATCATAGACGAAGGTGCTTTTATATCAATGACTTTCGGCGGTGAAACTCTTGCTCTCGCAAGTGCTTCATATACTATTGATATACTTTCGGATAAAAATAATTTCCAAAGTATTATTGATAAAGGTTCTATGTATCTTGACGGTGCAAAAAAAATTATTAAAAATAAAAATCTTGAAGATGTTGCTTTATGTCCGGGATATCCAACTCATTGCGGAATAATTTTTAAACCACATAACGATTTATCACCACTTGAACTTCTTAGTGTATTTCAGCAATCTCTGATTGCCGATGGATTTTTAACTACAGGTATAAATAATTTTTGTTTAACTCATACGGAAGATGATATAAATAAATATTTAACGGCAATTGATAAAGCACTTGATTCGGTAAAATATGTATGTGAAAAAAATTCAATTAAAGAAGTATTGGCAGGTGAACTAATCAGACCAATATTTAAAAGAAATTAAAATGAAAGTTTGTATATTAGATTACGGGTCAGGCAATGTTAAATCAGTGTTCAATATGATTTCTACTTTAACAGAAGATGTTACAATTTCAAATAATACTTCTGATATTAAAAATGCCTCTCACCTTATATTGCCGGGTGTCGGTGCTTTTGGTGCTTCTATGAAAAAAATTAATGAAAATATTCCCGTTGATGAACTGGCAAATGAAGTTTTAAATACAAAAAAACCTTTCCTTGGCATCTGTGTCGGAATGCAAGTTCTTGCTGAAAAAGGTTTAGAGTTTGGAGAGCATAAAGGTTTTGGCTGGATAAACGGAACAGTTGAAAAACTAAATGTTCCTGATAATCTTACATTACCCCATATAGGATGGAATGATATTAATATTAAAAAACAAAATAATGTTTTGCTAAATCATTTTACAGATCATCAGGATTTTTATTTTGTACACAGTTTCGCTGTATCAGGAACTGACGAAGAATATATTGTTTCAGATACCGAATATGGAACAAATTTTATATCCGTTGTTAATAAAGAAAATATTTTTGGTGTGCAGTTTCATCCGGAGAAAAGTCAAAAAGCCGGAAAAGTATTAATCGAAAATTTCCTGAATATAAAATGAAAAAGAAAAGATTAATACCTGTTGTTCTTTTAAAAAATGGTTTCCTGGTTCAGAGTAAATCTTTTAAGCGTTATCAAAATCTCGGAAATCCTATCACTTCAGTTAAAAGATTGAGTGAATGGGCTTCTGATGAATTGATTTACCTTGATATTTCAAAAGATGAAAACTATGATATGAGAAGAGATGACATTAAACATCCCAACAGAAGCGGAATACTGGAAATTATTGAAGATGTTTCCAAAGTTACCTTTATGCCGATTACTTTTGGCGGAAAAATCCGTTCTCTACAGGATATTGAAATGAGACTATCAAGAGGTGCTGATAAAATTTCGATTAACACCATACCATTTGAAAATAAAAATTTTATTTCCGAAGCGGCAAAAGAGTTTGGTTCTCAGTGTATTGTAATTTCAATTGATGCAAAAGTTACTGAAAACGGATTTTCGGTTTTTTCAAACGGTGGAAAAACTGATAGAAATATTTCTCCTTCTGAATGGGCTAAAATTTGTGAAAACGAAGGAGCAGGTGAAATACTTTTGAATTCTATAGACAGAGACGGAATGAAAAACGGTTACGATATTGAACTGTTACAGTCAGTTTCATCTGCTGTGAAATTACCTGTTATCGCACTCGGTGGAGTAGGGGAGTGGGAACATTTCTCAGAGGCACTTGAAAAAACCAATGTTGATGCTGTTGCCGCGGCGAATATTTTTCAATATATGGATCAAAGTGTTTATCTGGCAAAAAAATATTTGTATGAAAATAATTTTAACGTAAGAAAACCTGATTTATTATTAATATAATTATATGAAAATTAAAAAAATGCATTACTGCACTGAATGTGTATATCCAATGGTATCAGTCAATCTTGATATTGATGATGACGGTGTTTGTTCAAGTTGCAGAACTTTTAAATTGTTTGAAGAATTATCTCCCGAATTTTGGGAAAGAAGAAGAAAAAAGTTTGATGAAATTATTGATAAAAGAAAAAAAGAGAATAAAGATAATTATGATTGTGTGATTCCTGTAAGCGGTGGAAAAGACAGTTATTATCAAACCCATGTAATGGCAACCGAATATGGTCTAAAACCATTACTCGTAACCTATCATGGAAATAATTATTTGCCTGAAGGTGATTATAACCGTGATAATATGAGACATGCATTTGATGCCGATCATATTGTTTTTGGACCTTCAGTTGAAACATTAAAAAAACTAAACAGACTTTGTTTCAGAAAAATGGGTGATATGAACTGGCATGCTCACTGTGGAATAATGACTTATCCAATTCAAGCGGCAGTGAGACATAACATTCCTCTTATTATTTGGGGTGAAATTGCTTGGGATATATCAGGAATGTATGAACCTGATGATTATGTTGAGTTCAGTGCAAGATCAAGACATGAACATTCGTTGAGAGGATTTGAATGGTATGATATGCTTGATGATGCCAAAGAAAAATTAACTGAAAAAGATGTGCTATGGGCTAAATATCCTACGGATGATGAAATTCTGAAAGTAGGAGTTCGAGGTTTGTATGTCGGAAATTTTTTCAAATGGGATCCAAACTGGCATGCTAAGATGGTTGAAGAGAAATATGGTTTCAAACCATCCGAAAGAGAATTTGAAAGAACTTACAGAAAATCTTCAAACCTTGATGACAGATATGAAAACGGTGCACACGATTTATTAAAATTTATAAAGTTTGGATATGGTCGTGCGAGTGATCACGCATCTAAAGACGTAAGAACCGGATATTTTACAAGAGATAAAGCAGTTGAAATGGTGAAAAAATATGACTCTGTTGTTTCTTCAGATTTGTATTACTGGCTGGATTATGTCGGGATGTCTGAAGATGAATTTTGGTTTACGGCTGATACATTCCGCGATCCGCGTGTTTGGTGGATTGAAGATGGTAAATGGTGGAAAGATAATGTGTGGGGAGAACCTTCTTCTTATGGAGATGTCCATCTTCCAAAAGATAAACAGGAAAAATATTTTCTGTAGAAAATTATTAATTTAAAAATAACTTAATGATTCCGTTTTTTGTCTTTATAATTTTGTATGTCACTTTTTTTGTTCTGTGTTTATACTTTTATAAAGACAAAAAAACCCGTCCGCTTTTTGCTTTCATACTTTTTTTATTCACATCTCCTTCAGTAAAGATTTTTGGATTATATGATTATTCTTTACTTAATTTAAATTTAAACAGGTATTCAATTATAGCGTTAACTCCATTTGTTGCATATCTGTTTATAAAAGAACAATCAACAGTAAAAAAAATTTTTTCTGTAATTAAAATTCCTGCCTTAATTATAATAACAGGATTAATATTTTCATTATCATCACTTTATATTTTTAATATCGAAAATATTTTTCTTTATAATCTTTCTTTTCAGTATTCCATTTTTCTTATTTTGTTAATCTTTGTTTCTTACTTTTATCTTCAATATGGATTTGAAT
>DOWN01000162.1 GCA_003519545.1 Bacteroidota bacterium | reverse complement strand
ATAAATTAACTTTTAGACTTAAAGAATCAAAAATTGAAATAACACCATTCATTCCGATTTTTGTTATCTCTTTTATTTTACTTATTTTTTCATTCTTATTTTTATCTTTTTTAAGTGAGATTTCGAGTAATAAATCAAACCCTTCAGCACTAACAAATGTGCTGTCAAAGTCAAAAATAAAATATTTTGGATTTTGCATTACAATAAAATGGCTAAAAAAAATATGAAATTTGAGGTAAAAAAACAGAAATTTGAGGTAGTTTGACTATTAAAAAATATAAGTTAATTTACTAACTATTAAACCTATAAATAAGTTGAATCATTTAATTATTGGTATAATTTTGTAAAAAACAATTAAAAAGTTATTTTACTAACTAAGTAAACAATAAAAGTAAATAAACTATGAGAAAAATTTTAGTAGTAGATGATGAAAATACTTCACAACAGATTATTAAAAGAGTTTTAGAAAGTGCTGATAATGAAGTCACGTTAGTATCAGACGGATTTGAAGCATTAACTAAAATGAAAAAAATTAAGTATGATGTTATTGTTACTGATTTAAATATGCCCGATATGAATGGAATTGAACTCACGAAGAAGGCACTTGAGATTGATTCAGATATAATTATAATTTTAATTACTGCATACGGAACAATTAAATCAGCAGTAGAAGCAATCAGAATTGGTGCATTTGATTACTTAACAAAACCCGTTGATAAAAAAGAATTGTTATTATCAATAGATAAAGGTATTGAAAGGTTATCGTTAATAAAAGAAAATATTTTGCTTAAGTATGAACTTGATAAGGTTGAGGATAAGCAGGAATTTCTTACCGATAACGAACAGTTAAAAATGCTGCTGACTGAAGTGAAAAAAGTTTCCAATTCAGATTCAACAGTTTTAATAACAGGTGAAACCGGAACGGGAAAAGAATTACTTGCAAAATATATTCACTTTCATTCACCAAGAAGAAAACAACATTTCGTTGTTGTTAACTGTGCATCAATTCCTAAACAATCACTTGAGTCAGAATTGTTCGGACATCTTGCAGGTTCATTTGAAGGTGCTTCGAGAGATTTAAAAGGATACTTTGAGATTGCTGAAAACGGCACTATTTTTCTTGATGAAATAGGGAAGATAGATCCATTGGTTCAGATAAAAATTCTTAGAGTTTTAAAAGATAAACAGTTTTCAAGAATAGGTGATTCAAAAACTCAAACTACAAATGCAAGAATCATAGTTTCAACAAGTGATAATCTTGAAGGACTAATTCGCGAAGGAAAATTTATTCAGGACTTGTATTACAGAATAAATGTTTTTGATTTTCATTTAACTCCGCTTAGAGAAAGACCTGACGATATAATTTATTATTTCAAAAGATTTGTAAAAGAATTTTCAGAAAGAAATAATAAAGTTATAAAAGACATTTCATCTGAAGTGAAAAAGATGTTGCTAAATTACACTTGGCCCGGAAATGTAACTGAATTAAAAAACATTGCAGAGAGATGTGCAATTTTATGTGAAAGTGAAAAAATCACAACAGATTATTTACCTGAAAGACTTAATCAGGGAAAAGATTATAAAGAAGCAATTGCATCGAATGATTTTAATAAAAATAAACGGGCTAAAGTTAAAGAATTTGAAATTAATTTTATCAAAAAATTTCTCAGGATTAACAAAGGCAATGTAACTGCTACGGCGAGAGATATAAATTTTCATCCAGTTACTTTAAGGCAAAAAATTATAAAACTCGGTATAAATCCGAAAGAATTTAAAGGACTAAAACTTAACGGAATTTATCATTAAATCTTATTCTATTGACTAAAAATTGAATAGAATATTGAGTAAATTAACTATCTATGTTAAAAAAATCCTTATTTTTTTACTTAATTTTAGCATTTTTTAGTCAAAGTCAGTTATTTCCACAGACCGAACCGAAAGTTTTAGTAGCAATTGCACATCCTGATGATGATGCTGTTTTTGCCGCTACTGTTTATAAAATTTCATTTGATTTGAATGGATCTGTTGACTACCTGCTTATAACAAACGGAGAAGGTGGTTATAAATATTCTACTTTATCTGAAAGGATTTATGGATTAGAATTAACTGATGAAAAAACCGGAAGAGAAAATCTTCCACAAATTAGGAAAAAAGAACTTGAAGAAGGTGGTGCAATAATTGGTGTAAAAAATTATTATTACCTTAATCAAAAAGACCACAAATATACGAATGATATTGACGAAGTATTGGATAGCGTTTGGAATGTAACCTATGTTAAAAATTTTATTTCCGATCTCGTAACTAAAAATAAATATGATTATATTTTTGTACTCCTGCCGACTTATACTACCCACGCACATCACAGTTCAACAGGGATATTAGTTTTAGAAGCGGTCAATAATTTAGATAAAGATGTCCGTCCTGTTGTATTAGGAGGTACGGTAAGAAATCTTAATGATACTAATTATTTTTATAAGGGATTGAAAGAGTATCCTCTTACTTCTTTTACTAATGACAGTCTTATTTTTCAGTTTGACAGAACGCAAAAATTTGGATTTAATGACAGATTAAATTATAAAATAATTGTTAACTGGCTCATTGCTGAACATAAGTCACAGGGAACAATGCAGTTGTTAATGAATGCCGGTGATTTAGAGACTTATTATTTTTTTGATATGAATGACAAAGCAAAAGTTGAACAGGTAAAAAAACTTTTTGAACGTTTGAAAGAAAATAAATTCCCTAAAAAAGAATATGATGAAAATTAAAATACTGATATTCATAACGGTTTGTTTAGTTTTTAAAAGTTGTGGCAATTCAGGTAAGCGACCTGTTGTTATATATTCACCTCATGGGAAAGAATTATTAACGGAATTTGAAAAAAGATTTGAAGAAAAAAATCCTGAGATTGATATTCAATGGCTTGATATGGGTTCACAGGAAGTTTTTGACAGAATCAGAAATGAAAAAAATAATCCACAGGCAGATATATGGTGGGGTTCTCCTTCTACTTTGTTTATGAAAGCGGAAAAAGAAGGATTGTTAAGTGAATTCACTCCTACATGGTCAGATAAAATTGCTGAAAATCATAAGAGTAAAAATAATAGTTGGTATGGTACCTTTCTTACTCCGGAAGTAATTGCTTACAATAAAAATATTTTGACTAATGAAACAGCACCGGATACTTTTGAACAACTTATAAGTGATGAATGGAAAGGCAAAATAGTTATCAGAAATCCAATGGCATCAGGAACTATGAGAATTATTTATTCATCAGTTATTGAAAACTCTGTAAAAGAAAACGGAAACTCGGATCTTGGTTTTGAAAAATTAAAAAAACTGGATGCGAATACTAACAGTTACGCAGCCGATCCGACTCAGATGTATCTGAAACTTGCTACTCCTGAAACACCTGTTACACTTTGGAATATGCCTGACATTTTATTGCAATCAACTCTATATAATTATCCGTTTGATTATAAATTTTTAGCTCCTTCAACCGTAGTAGTCATTGACGGAATTGCGTTAATTAAAAATTCAAAAAATCCTGAAGATGCAAAATTATTTTATGAATTTATAACATCAGTTGAAAGTATGGCTTATCAATCTGAAAAGTTTTTCAGAATTCCTTCGAGAACTGATATACCAGATAATCTTAAACCTGAATGGCTTAAAAATTTAAAGTATAATGAGATGCCGGTTGATTGGAATTTGATTTCTGAAAAAGAATCTGAGTGGATGAAAAAATGGGATAATGAAATTAAGGGAAAAGGCGGAAAGAATTAATGTCATTTTTAGTTGTAGAAGGTTTAAGAAAAGCGTTTGGTAATAACTTAGTTTTAAATGATATAAATTTTGAAGTTCAGAAAGGGAAATTATTTTCTATCGTTGGACCGAGCGGTTGTGGAAAGACTACTTTACTGAGAATCTTAGCAGGTTTAGAAAAACCGGACAAAGGAAAGATAATCTTAGACGGAATTGATATTACAAATTATGAACCTCAAAAAAGAAATGTTGGAATAGTTTTTCAGAATTATGCTTTATTTCCGAATATGAATGTTTATGAAAATATTGCTTACGGTTTAAAAATAAAAAAAACCGGAAAATATATAATAGACCGAAAAGTAAATAACATTTTGGAGAAAGTAAAATTAACTGAAAAAATTTTTTCACCGGTTTATTCACTCAGTGGTGGGGAACAGCAGAGAGTTTCTCTTGCAAGAGTAATTGTAAATGAACCTAAGTTAATTCTTTTTGATGAACCGCTATCAAATCTTGATTATCTTTTGAGAATTGAAACACGGGCAGAAATAAAAAGGATGCAATATGATTCTGAAATAACTTCGATTTACGTTACGCATGACCAGACAGAAGCGTTATCTTTAAGTGACGAACTAATTGTTTTGAATAATGGTGAGATAATGCAAAAAGGAGAACCTTCAGAAATTTATAATTCTCCGGTAAATAGATTTACTGCTGAATTTATAAGTCACTCGAATATTTTTAATAAGGAAGAATCGAAATATTTATTTGATTTTGTTATATATGAAAATGAAATTTTAAGTGTATTACCTGAAGGTCTAATTCTTGAACATAATTCAGAATCTGAAATTTTTATTTCAGAAATTTTATTTAACGGAATGTTTACGGAATATATTCTAAAATATAAAAACAAATTTTTTAAATCAGTTTCTTTGTCGGAAGATTATAAAAAATTTAAGATTAATGACAAAGTATTATTAAAACTCAAAGAG
>DOWN01000178.1:4609-5160 GCA_003519545.1 Bacteroidota bacterium | reverse complement strand
TACTAAACAACAACATAAAGTATTAATTTGAAAGGGGTATTAATTTGAAAGAAGTATTAGAAAAGATAAATAAAGCAGTTAAAGGAATGCCTTGCTGTGATTTTGAGATTGTAGAATACAATAAACATAGCCTATTAATAGGTGGTGGATATAGCCTAAGTTATGAAAATTCTATACTTATTGAATTTGAAAGTGTATTTTTTATGACCCTAAACTCAGAATGGAGCATTGATACAAACAAAGAGTTTATTATGTTGGCACAACTGAACGAAAGTTTAAAAATTAATCAACAATATCAGATTGAGCAAGGGTTTACACTTTTCAAGATAATACCCGAAAGATTAGATATTACAACGCAATTTTATGTTTCGGCAAAGAATATATTTCTAAAAAGGAACACATTGTGAAAAGCAAAACAAAAAAGAACAGCCACCACAATTATTTTTGCCAAAAGGCGGGCTAAGGTGCTAAATTGAACTTTTGTGCTGTTTATTACGTTAAGTACTGATTGAGGTGCCATCAATCCTGCATCAAGTCCGCCGAAAGGCAAA
>DOWN01000178.1:1606-4422 GCA_003519545.1 Bacteroidota bacterium | reverse complement strand
CAGACAAGATTTTGGTGCATAATAATTGTCATGCAATAAGAGCAGTTAGAAGCGGTGCAAATAGAACTACAGTAAAAACAAAACAAGATGCTGCTAATGTGTTAAGAGAATTGTATATAGGAGGGAATAAACCAATTAGAAATTCAGCTTGTTTGAGTTCTACCGGTGCAAAAGACTATTTTGATCAAGAGTCATATTATCATTGGGATGATGAATGGGTCTATAATGAAAAATTTGGTGGATACCATTTGAAAAATCATGATCCATTTCTTGATAAAGATGCTTTTTCACCCCATTTGCAAATTCATGATAGGGAAAAAAAGGTTATTATAAAAATATTTTTTGAGGGCGACCCTCCTAACTAAAATTTCGACATAAATGCAATTAGATAAATTACCCAACTGGAACGGCTTAAGATATGGTAAAGAGCATTGTTTAGTGTATAAAACTGATGAGTTTAAAATAAGTGGTCTTTCTTTTGAAAGATGGTCTGCTATTTATGATATAGACAAACAGTTACAAATATTAGAAATAGGTCCAATTAATTATAAAACATTTAATTTTTTAGATAATTCAAAAGGTAAGTTTGTCTATATTGATTTCATTGGTACAAAAGTGAATTTGTATGAGGATAACGCAGAGATTTACGTGTTAAATGCTGAATACTTTTTAGAGTTTGACGATTTTATAGCTTTTGCTATTAACAAAAAATTGGACTTCAATATTTTTGAATTATCATGGAAATTAGAATATCCTTTGGGATATTAAAAGTAAAGTAACAGCCGAAAACAATAGCAAATTTATCTATAACAACTTAAGTCATCTCTGAATTTACCATTCGTTATTTTGTAAAGAAAAGCCAAAATGAAAAAGTTAAGTAAAGTTTTACTATATGCCACCGTACTTTGGACTTGTGCTTTGAATCTCAGCGCACAAGTAGCCGCACGAGAAAGTAATGTACCGGAAAGTAAGAGCACAATTTCTATTCATCCCATAGACATTATGGCAAATCCACAAACGTTGATGAAAGTGTGGATAGATGATCCTTTGCCATTGTCTTTTTATACGCCCAAAGAGAAAGAATCCCAAATACGTATCAATCAAAATAACACGAATGGCATCATTACCTATTCACCTCTTTCGTCAGAAATGGAGTGGACAGGTATAGACATAGAAGAGATTACGCCCTTTACGTGGAAGTGGATAGACTTCGAACAGAGAAAAGCCGATAGCAGTGTAAGTAAGATACAATTACGCAGACCACATTGGTGGATACGCGAGATGCATGCCGAGCAAATAGGCAATAAGGTCTATTTGGATATGCCTGAGATGGGGCTTAGAGGTTACGCAGAAGTCAAAAATATTCGTGTTAATCAATTAGACACAAGATTTTGGAACGAAAATCGCGAAGGAGATTATGTCAGCCGCCCAATCACAGGCAAATTTGAACATGAAAGCAATGATGTATATTATTTGCACTTTGGGGACAATCCACATCCATTAGGTGTAACAGGTTCACACCCGATTTGGTCAATAGATAGAAATGATTGGGTTGGAGCAAGTGAGTTAAAAATTGGCGAAAAAGTCAAAACGCACGATGGCTTAACAGTTTTACACTCTCGCATCAAGTCCGCCGAAAGGCAAAAGGTCTATAACCTTGAAGTCTATAAAGACCATAACTTCTTGGTTTCTACAGACAAGATTTTGGTGCATAATAGTTGTGTTCCGGAGATAATCTCGAAAATCACGCGTAAATTTGATAACTTAGAGTGTGAAGAGTGTGCGGAAGCAGTTGTAAAAGAATTACAATCTCTAGGAATAAAAGGCGAAATCATAGATGTAAAAGCAACAGTAACAAAATATGGCGGATTATGGAGTGATAAAGAAGGGAAAGTAATTTCAACAAACGGTTTCCATAGGGCAATTTTAGTTGATGGTAAAGTATACGACAATATTCACAAAACAGGCACTAATTTTAGTGAATGGTGGTCTGATCTCATTGTCCCAGTTGGTGGGAAAAAAGAAATTATTAAAAAACAAGGATTTTGATATGCACGAAAATACATTTATAGATTTGATTCATTTTGTAAAACAAAATCGTTTTTTATTAGTAAAAGATGATATTTTTTGTCTTAAAGCCTTTATTTCAGGATGGTTTGTTAGGACAAATGCTGTTGTAAAAGATGAGCAGTCATTGGAGCTGTTTCAAAAGTGGATTGAAGAAAGGTATTGTGAAACAAACACAGTTCATTCTTGGGCAAATATTATTTCATACTACGCTGAAGATGAAAGAATAGCATTAAATAATTTTTTTGAATTATTTAGCGATTTTTATTATTATCATTTCTCTAACATAGAACAGTCAAAAAATGAAGGAATGAGCGAGGTGATTCGTATTGATGATTTGTTAGAGTTAATAAATCTAATAAAGAAAAGAGCACCTATGTATATTGGTAAAGATAATATATACTGCCTTGCTGCATTTATAAATGGTTGGTATTTTAGGGACACAAAGACTGTAAAAAATTGGAGTTTACTTTTTGATTTTGAGGATTGGTTGTTTAAAAAAATGAAAAGGAAGAAATATTCGTCATCATGGTATAAACTTGTCAATTATTATAGTTCAAATGGAAGTGAAGCACTAAATAATTTTTTTGTTAAATTTGAACATTACTTAACATCTTAAATCAAACAAGAACAGCATCAACCTTATATTTGCGAAAAAGTCGGCTAAGGTGTGGTTTTACACTCTTACATCAAGTCCGCCGAAAGGCAAAAGGTCTATAAGCTTAAAGTCTATAAAGACCATAACTTCT
>DOWN01000178.1:648-1435 GCA_003519545.1 Bacteroidota bacterium | reverse complement strand
AAGATTTTGGTGCATAATACGTGTCTTCCTAAAATTTCTGTTGTTGCTGACGACTGGATTACTAAAGGAGCTCACATTCACATAGGAAAAACGGAATTAGCGGTTCGACCAGGTCAAAATGGGGAAATTGTTTTTAAAAAAGTTTTTAGTAGTACTTCAGACGCAGATTTTAAGAGTGCAGTTGAAGTAGCTCAACAAGCATTGCAAAACAAGGATTGGCGGAATAAATTTATTCATTCGGTTACAGAAGCACGTTCATATATGCACTATGCTCAGGGTAAACATTCAGACTTAGCTAAAGGTAGAGCCGCAGAGTTAAACTTTTTGTTAAATGCATTAGAAAAATAAATATGGAATTTGAAGATATAACAAATTTATTGGGATTAAATTTCCCATATTTTGAGTTAGGCTCAAACCAAGAATTTGTTATACAAATTCTTGGACAACCGGAAGGAGTGTTTATACAAAAAAAACACAATATATCTATCTACAAATATGCCAATGTTCAGCTAACGTTTTTAAACAATTTATTAATAAAATACAACTTTGATGTTACTTTGGTTACACATCCTCATTTATTTAAAGATATTTATAATCATATTTCTTCAATAGAAAATATTGTAAAAGAAGATACACTTTTACACATCAAAATTATTTTACAAAATGGCTTTACCTTCGTCTTTGATAAAGAGAGTGGTGTTTTAGAAAATATTTTCTTCGCTAGTGACAAATAAGACCAGCCAGCAACCTTATATTTGCGAACAAGCCGGCTAAGGTGTAGTTTTAC
>DOWN01000178.1:0-471 GCA_003519545.1 Bacteroidota bacterium | reverse complement strand
AGATTTTGGTGCATAATACGTGTTGGGGGAATAAAATCTCTGCGATTGCGAAAAAGTATAAAATATTTGAATGTGTGGAATGCGCAGATGATATAGTTTCAGTATAAAAAAAGAAGGGCTAAGTGGCAAAATATTAAATATTACAACAACGAGCAATCAAGGAATGTTGGGTAACATTTGGAGTGAAAGATTAGGGAGAAACATAACAACGAACGGAAGGCATAGAGCAGTTTTAGTTAACGGAAAAGTTTATGATAATATTAACCCAAATGGAGTGGATTATGATGTTTGGAAAAATGATTTGTTTTCACCGTCAGGATACAATGTAACATCTACCGATTTTTAAACTATGACATCAATAATAGAGCTAATAAAAAAAATCGAAGAAAGACCAGCAATGTATATAAGTAAAAATTATATTAGTTGTTTAAGGGCTTTTATTGATGGTTGGTATTTCAGAGACACCTCAAA
>DOWN01000124.1 GCA_003519545.1 Bacteroidota bacterium | reverse complement strand
AAAATACCGTGAAAGAACCCACATCAAATCAGTTTATAAAAAAATATAATTTAGGAGGTGCGAGCACAGTGCAAAGAGGATTAAAGTCATTATTAAAAGATGAAATGATAACTTTTTATAACAATGAATTTATTGTTTCAGATGTATTTTTATTTAACTGGTTTAAAATGAGCAAAATTTAAATTAATTTATAATTTTTACAGGGCTTTTGAGTTTGTAAAATAAATTATTTACCGTAATTTTGTTAGAATTTAATTTTTTAATGACTGATAATAACTGGAAAGATTTTTTAAAAAATAAGGGTAATACTGTTAAACTGATTCTTAATTTTATTCTTCTCTTTGTGAGTCTGTGTTTTGTCACGACTTATCTCAACTTTAATGAACAAAGAACAGAAGTTGTAAAATTAAGCGATCCGGTTTTGAAAACTTTTACCGCTTATGACCTAGATACTTATGCATTCATTTTAATGTATATCTCCTTAATTACTTTTTTTGTTTTTATTGCTTCACGTCCGAAACTCATTTTGCTTGCATTTACCTCTTACTGTATCGTTATCCTCTCAAGAATTTTTATGATGTGGCTTACTCCTCTTGATATTCCCGAAGGTGCAATTTATTTTCATGATCCTATAGTTAATATTTTTGGTGGAGGAACAACTTTTATGAAAGATTTATTTTTTTCCGGTCATACTTCTCTTATGGTTTTGCTTACGCTAATTGTTCATTTTGAAAATAGGAATGTATCTGTAACCTATGGTAAAGATAAAATCAAAAGCATTGATAAATTTTATCAATATTTTTTAATGACAGGTACAATTCTTGTCGCCTTATCTGTATTGTTGCAAAAAGCACATTACACTGTTGATGTTATTGTTGCTCCTTTTGTTGCTTATACAGCTTACCGGATATCAAGAAAAATTTATAAACTTTAATATTTAATTAAATAATTCCTCGTAATAATTGAAAAAAATTAAATCAAAAAATAAAAATCAAAATTCTCAAAAGGAATTAAAGAAAGAAATTGATTTTACTTTGGCATTTGAACCGGGTAAAATTCAAAACTATATTATTTATGCAGTGCTTGCGATTATATCTGTATCGCTTGCCATTAACTATCTTGTTTACGCTTCTAATCAGAACGGTTTTATGAGCTTCCCACTGGATGACCCATGGATTCATTTAACATTTGCAAAAAATCTCGTGGAGTATGGCAGTTTTTCATATTTCAAAAATGAAATGGCAACTGCAGGATCAACTTCACCGATATATACTCTGTTTCTTGCAGCGGGTTTTATCTTCACAAAAAATGAAATGATTCTAAGTTATATTCTCGGGATAATTTTTCTTTTATGTTCTGTATTTTCATTTTATAAATTAAGCAGATTTGAATTCGGAAAAGAAACTTATTTTGCTATCGGAGCAACTATGATTTTTGTTGCTGATAAATGGATGAACTTTATCGCTGACTCAGGAATGGAAACTACGATGTATATTTTTATGCTCATTCTCGGATTTTATTTTTATAAAAAAAGGCAGGCGATTCCTCTCGGGATAATGCTTGGACTGATACTCTGGGGAAGACCTGATGGCGTTGCTTTTTATGCCGCATTAATAATTGATTATTTACTTTTATTATATCTTTCAAAAAATTCTAAGGATAACAAGTATAATTTATTTTCAAAACAGGACTTAATTAAAATTGCTTCTTCGTTTGGTGTATTACTTGTAATTTATTTTATAATGAATTTAATTCTTTCGGGTTCGTTATTACCGAATACTTATAATGCAAAACTTGAATACTATTCACCTGAATTCAGAAGCAGAGGAGATTTTTTCAAGTTTGAAGTTTGGGATTATTTCACGACCGGTGTATATGGGGTTTTAATGATTGGATTTTTATTTTCAACTGCTCAGACTTTATTCGATTTATTCAAAAAAAGATACAACGGCAATTTTTCGTTTATTTTATTTTCATTCTTGCTTGTATTTATTTACTGGTATAAGTTGCCTTATGCTCACCGCTTCGGAAGATATTTAATGCCGATTATTCCGTTTTTAATATTGGTGGGGTTGACCGGATTCAGAAACGCATCAAAAATTATTGGCAATGCATTTAACAGCAGAAGTTTTGCAAATGGATTTTATATTCTGGTAATTGCAATTTGTATTGCAATGGGATTTACGAATTATAATGAAAATAAAAAATTATACGCAGAGGAATGTAAATACATCTATGACAGGCAAGTGAAAGCGGCTTTATGGATTAATCAAAATACAAATGAAAATGATATTGTAGGAACTCATGATGTAGGGGCGATAGGATTTTACAGCGGTAGAAAAATTGTGGATGTTGCCGGGCTTGTAACTCCGGAACTGATAAATAAAATTAATGACAGAAATTATGTTAAAGAAATGGAAAAATATATGAAAGAATCGGGAGTAACTTATCTCGCATTTTTAAGAGAGTGGTATAGGGTTGTAAATCAAGAGCCCTTATTTTCTACTGCGGACAGTTTACCCCCGGAAGTTATGGAGATTTATAAATTTGTTCCTGACTCGACTGTGATATTAAGCAAAGAATCCAATTCAATTAATATGTATGCGGAAAATTTATTGCAGCAAAAACAAATTCCGCAGGCAATAAATATTTTAAACAAATCAATTGCCTCATCACCGAATTCTTCATATACATATTTCCTCTTAGCCAGTGCATATTCACTTCAGAATGACGCAAAAAATATGGAAGCGGCATTGATAAAGGCAACAGAGTTATATCCGAAATTTAAAGAAGCACATCTGCAACTTGCAAACTTTTATCTGAAAAACGGGTTTAATGATAAGGCAAGGTTTCATTTGAATAAATGTTTTGAAGCAGATCCTGATTATAAATTTGCAAAAGATTTAGAAAAGATGATGCCACAGGATTCAACTAAAAAATAAAACATCCGTTCTTAATGGTAAAAACACTTCACCACGAATTAACACGGATTAAACTATTATCACGAATAATTGCGAAAATATTTTAGTTTTCATTAAAAATTCCAAATATTAAAAATGAAATTGAGTCAGGCCNNTAAAAATAAATTTATTTAAGGTTAAATATTTGAAAAAAATTAATTTTATAAGTGTTTTATTATTTATATTAACAGGCAGTTTAATATTTATTTTAACTGCCGGATCGTTTTTTTTATATTATTTTTCAAATACGCGCCCTTTATCATCCGATAAGTAATTCAAAATTTCCAAAGGAGAAAATTTTACTGAAATTGTGAACAATCTTGAATCACAGAAAATTATATCCGATGGATTTTCGCTTAAACTTGTTGCAAAAATTACAGGTCTTGATAAAAAAATATATGCAAGGAATTATATATTCAAACCAGGAATGGGAAATTTTGAAATACTGACAATGATTTCCAATCCGAAATATATAGAAACAGTCAGACTAAGAGTATTAGAAGGTTGGACAATCCGGAAAATATCCGAAACGGTCGAAAACAGATTTGGAATTGATAAGAGTGAATTTGTAAAAGCAACTCAGAATCCGGAATTAATAAAAAAACTTGGGCTTGAAGGTAAAGTGAAAAATCTTGAAGGGTTTTTATTTCCTGATACTTATACTTTAGATATAAACTCTGATGCAAATGATATTGTTAATGTATTAGTTAATCGTTTTATTGAAAAAATTATTGATGATAAAAATTTTATGAATGAAATGAATGCTAAAGGGATGACACTTTTGGAAGCAGTAACTCTCGGTAGCATAATAGATGCCGAAACTCATATTAAAGATGAACTTGAGATAATTTCAGGAGTATATCATAACAGGTTAAAGAAAAAAATGAGGTTAGAAGCAGACCCGACGGTTCAATATGTACTTCCGGATGGACCAAAGGAAAGACTTTTATATAAAGATCTGGAGATTAATTCACCGTATAATACATATCGAAATTTCGGATTGCCACCCGGACCGATAAATAATCCCGGGTTGGAAGAAATTAAATCAGCTGTGAATCCTGCAAAACATAACTATATATTTTTCGTAGCAACAGGAGATGGCGGACATAAGTTTTCGGAAACATATGATCAACATCTGAAAGCAGCGGAAGAATACAGAAAAAAACTTAAATGAGAGAAAAAATTCTTTTAAATATTTTTTTAAAAACAGATTATCGCGATAAAGAAAATAAATCATATAAAAAATTTATCGGGATTATAATCTCATATTTATTCGCTAACAGTTTTATCGGGTGGAGCAATTATATAAGATTTGATGAATTCGGATTTTCAGTGTTGGCAATGAGTATGAATGTATTTTTTATTACTTTTATAGCACTCACAGAATACTCCGATTTATTTTTTTCCAAAAAACAGAATGAAATTTTTTCATCTCTTCCTGTAAATAAAAGTGAAATTTTCACTGCAAAGTATATATCAAGTTTTATTTATATAACATCTTTTTTAATTATTCTGATAATTCCTCAGATAGTTTATTTTTATTTTTATACGGAATCGGTTTCAAGAATTTTATTATTCATATCGGTAAATTTTTCATTTACATATACAGTATTATTTTTGTTATTAATTCTTCAGACATTTTCAACAATAATCAGCAAAGGAAAATCAAATAAAATTGTTGTCTTTATTCAGTTTATATTTATAGGATTTATTTTATTATCAAGCACAATCTCATCGGGAGGAGTTAAAGACGGGTTAACAGATTTAAGAAAAATTGAAGGGATAACATATTTTCCTCAAACGCATTTTTACAATGCAATCGATAATTATATATATTTATTAATAGTCGTAATTTTATTTCTAACATCCGGATTAATTTTTTATTTTTATTTACTGAAGAATTATGAAAAAGCATCTGAATATTTATCCACTGAACCGGAGAAAGTAAAGAGATCAAGAAATTATGGAAAATATTTTTCAGGTATTCAAAAATTTATAAATGAAAAATTTTTAACAAATGAGACTGAACGTGCCTTTTACGGACTGACAAAAAATCAGTTTGCAAATTCAAAACAGTTAAAAGTAAAAAATTATCCGTTCATTTTTTTACCGGTATTGTTTGCAGTTATAGCAGTAGTAGGCAATCAGCAGGGGTTTTTATATTTTGATTCAAGCAAATTAAAAAGTCTTGAGGGGGGAATTTTAATTCTTGGACCTTCATTAACAATGATGTTGATAATGAGTTCGAGATTATTGATTTCAGCGACTAAGATAGCAGATGAAAATTCACATGGAACGGACTGGATTTACAAAACTATTCCAGTTAAAGAGAGTGTTTGGATATTTAACGGTGTTAATAAATTTATATACTTTAACTTTTTGATTCCGGTATTTATAATTGTGTTTCTGATTTTATTGATTCGTCTGGATTTTATAACGGTGTTATTGAATATGACATTTATAATATCGGGAATAATATTTATAAATTCACTTGCGGGATTATTTGACAAAAATTATCCTTTCACATTAGAAAATACAAAACACAACAGCACTTCCAAATTTTTTGAAGTGATTTTGACAATGGTAATGGGTATTCTTGTATTCATTATTCAGATTTTTGTTTTTTCAAATATTTATTTTATACTCGGTTTATCAGCCGTGTTTATAGGTATATCAGCTCTGGTAAACCGGAAATAAAATAATTAATTATGCCACAACAGGAAACATCAGTTAATATTAAAACGCAAACCAAACCATTAATAAAAACATATAATGGTGACGGAAAAAGTATAGTCTTGGGAATAACGGGAGCGAGCGGTGCGATATACGGATTGAGAATGCTTCGTGCATTATTATTAAGCGAATATAATGTTGAATTGATTTTATCTGAGTATGCTTCATATTCACTTGAGAGTGAATGTAATGTAGAAATAAAACCTTCCAATATAACATCAATTTTTCCTGAAATATTAATGTTGAAATCGAGTGTAAATATACACAGTAATTTAGATTTGAAATCTGAATTATTTCAAGGGGGATTTAACATTAACGGAATGGTAATATCGCCATGTTCGATGGGATTGCTTGCAGGTATAGCAGACGGCGAGTGTGAGAATCTGATTGAGAAATGTGCTGACTGGACACTATCTCATAAAAAACCATTGATAATAGTTCCGAGAGAAACACCGATAAACAAAATTCATTTAAGAAATTTAACTAACGTAATGGATGCCGGAGCAATGGTAGTTCCTGCGATGCCTGCATTTGATTACAATCCTACGACATTCAATGACCTTGCAGATTATATAGCAGGTAAAGTTATGGATATGCTCAACAATGATGAGAAGCCAATGGCGTGAGTGGGGGAATTTTTACATATTCAGCGTGAATATTTACTGAAGCAATTATTTATCTTGATATTTAGACTTACTTTTTTTAACTTTTTAAAATAATTAATAAGCTATGCCGAAAATCTTTTTTATAAGCCAAAAAACCAAATACATTTAAAGTTATCATTTTGAGAAAAATGTTATTTATATTGTTGAGTTTAATTTATATGAGTTCTCTCAACTCTTGTCTTAATAGTTTGAATAATAATGAACTTGATGGAATTACTTATGATTCAATCTCTCATTTGCTTTGGACTAAATATGAAAATCCATTTGGTAAAATAAACGACGTTGCTTATATAGACACAAACAAAATGTTTATCGCCGGTGCACCGGACATTATATTTTTTAACGGTCAATCTTTTAATGTATTAGAAAAATCTAAATTTCATAAAGAAAGTTATGTAGTGGCTATGTCTAATCAATATAATGTTTATTTTGGCTCATCAGTTTATGATCAATTTAATATAGAAAAAGGTTTAATGTTTTATTGGACCGGTTATTCCTTAATTTCATTTGAAATACCAAAAGATAATACAGGAAAAATAATTGATATTTTCAAAGATAAAAATTTTCCTTTTGATGTTTGGGTGAATACCGAGAAAATAAATCTGATTTATAAATTTCAAGATAATTTTTTTAAAGAATATTATATTGATGAGGGATATGAAGGTGGATTTACATTTAAAGATTCATCAGAGAGAATAATAAC
>DOWN01000266.1 GCA_003519545.1 Bacteroidota bacterium | reverse complement strand
GTTCTAATATTAGTCTTTTACCATCGCCACTTCCTTTAAACTTGACACACACATTTCCTATACCTGAGATTTCAATAATCTCATTATTATTTCTTATATTTGAATTTATGATGTTCAAATAACCAACAAGAATGCCATCATCATTATAACTTAAAAAATGTAAATCATTTGCATTTAAATTTCTATTCATCCAGTCAATTTGCTCTTGAATAGGATAGTTCCAAGACAAAGACTTTATGAGAGCAATTTCAGACATTAATCCAAAGTCAATTTGATTATGTTTAATTATCTTGATCAAATTTGTATATTATTAATTTGTTCTTTAGGCACCCACCATCCACATGGTATCGCTAAAAATCTATTATAAAAATCATTAACACCGGGCAACTCTTCAAAATTATTAAATATAGAATAATAATTATTTGGCAAATGAACACTTGATGAATAAAATCCTAATTTTCTAAACTTTTCAATTAAATAAGCCTTTTGGTTACTTAAAATCCCAAATATCCAATAATTGGGTTTTTGAAATTTATCATCTTGAAAAATAAATTGAATTCCTTTATCAATAACGCTTAATTTTTCACGCCAAGCAAGTGCGTTACTTCTCTGCAGTTCTAATAATTCTGAAATATAAGCAAGTTGACTACAGCCAATATAACTATTTAATTCATTAGGTGTAAATCCAAATCCTGTTGTAATTACATCATGACCTTTGTTTATTTCACCATTTTTATCTCTGAACTGCTTCCTATCAACTCCTAAATCTCTGACTAATTCAGCTTTATTAAATAACTCTCTATCTCTAAACGCTATTGCTCCGCCATCTAAAGTATTTGGTAATCTTACAGTTTGGAAAGAGAAAACAGTTATATCCGATCCATTATTTCCTAAAATATTTCCTTTATATTCCGAGCCAAATCCTTCAATTGCGTCATCAATAACAATAATTCCATTTTCTTTTGCAATTAAATTTATTTCATCAATATATCCAAGATACCCACAATGATGGTTATGAAAAATAACCTTAGTATTTTTGTTTACTTTTCGTTTAACTTCGTCCGGATTTAAAGTACCTGTTGCAGGATCTATATCTGCCCATATTATTTTTGCACCCAGAGCTGTAGCCGGTTGATTTGAAGCTAAACAACTCATTGGTGATGCAATTATTTCATCATTTGGTTTTAACCCTATAGTAGTATATGCCACAAGTAATGCAGCTGAATAGCTACTTACTGAAACAATTGAGTTACATCCAACAAATGATTCCAACATAGATTCAAATGTCTTACCATATTTTCCATATGACAGTTGACCTGAATATAAAATATTATTTATTTCAGGTAATTCATTTGGCATATATGGTTTATATAAAGGAATCATTTACCATCCACTTTTAATCACATTAGAAATAACTTCTCTATTTTCTTGCGTAACCCACCATCCACAAGGGATGTGAACCATTTCTTTGTAAAAAACATCCAAATTTGGTAATTCCTCATTAAAATCATTTAAAAAAGAATGCCAATCACTTCTTTTATGTAATTCTGATGCTGCTATTCCTTCTTCTTTAAGTTTACGAATAAAATCATCTCTTCTTTCAACTTTTATGGTATACAGCCAATATGAAGGTTCACTCCCTTTGTAATAATTGAGTACCTTCAGACCGGGTATATTTATCAGATTTTGATCATAATACTTCCCATTCGATACAAATTTTTCAATTACGTCATCAATGTAGTTTAATTGTATTTGACCAATGGTGGCATTAATATTATTCATATGATACTTAAATCCTTGACTTGTAATATTATTACTTAATCGGTCAAGTTTTTTATCTAACCCAAACCACCTGATTAATTTTGCTCTTTCATATTCTTCATGATCTTGAATCTGTAAAACTCCACCATCAACTGTGGTTATGTGTTTTATTGCCTGGAGAGAAAAAACAGTATATGGAAAGAATGAACCAACTTTTTTACCATTAAATTTTGACCCTATCGAATGAGCTGCATCATGAATAACTGGAATAGAATATTTTTCAGAAATTTCTTTTATTCTTGGCACATCAACTGGAATTCCTGCATAATCAACAACAATAATTGCCGCAGTATTTGAATTTATTTTATTCATTATAGATTCGGGAGATATACTACCGGTTTCTATGTCAATATCAGCATATCGAATTTTAGCACCTACCATTTTGATAGCAACGTTTGTTGGCTCAGCTGTTAATGCGGTAGATATTACCTCCTTCCCTGCCTTAACTCCTGCTAGTATTAATGCAATATGCAAGGCTGCGGTACCTGAATTCAAACTCAATGAATACCCGCTGTCTATAAAGTTTTCAAAAGATCTTTCAAATTGCTCCACTTGCTCGCCTTGAGCAATATAGCCTGAATATAAGACATCCTGCAGCAGGGGCATCAATACATCAGAAGGAGGTAGATAAGTTTTAACTAAAGGTATCATAAACTACTTAATTCTTGTTTTACATAATCCAACTGTAATAAAATTTCCTTTAATTCCGAAACATTCAATCGTTTCGTATTACTTGAATTATATTCCTCAACAGATAGATTACTACTTTCTTCTTTTATATATTTTGTATAATTCAAATCTCTTAAATCAGCAGGAATTCGATAATAGTTACCTAAATCATCTGCTTTAGCCATTTCTTCTCTACCACAAAGTGTTTCATGCATCTTCTCACCATGGCGCGCCCCAATTATTTTAATTTCACTATCTGAGTTGAAAATTTCTTTAAGTGCAATTGCTAACGTTTGTATTGTAGCAGCTGGTGATTTTTGCACAAAAATATCACCCGGATTTGCATTTGCAAATGCAAACAAAACAAGATTAACAGATTCAGGTAGAGACATCATGAATCTTGTCATATCAGGATTGGTGATTGTCAACGGTTTACCTTCTTTGATCTGCTGAATAAAAAGGGGAATAATCGATCCTCTTGAAGCCATAACATTACCGTATCTCGTTGCGCAAAAAACACCCCCATTATTTTTAACAATTGGTTCACGTGCCTTACTAATAGTAAGCTTCTCCATCAATGCCTTGGACATACCCATAGTATTAATGGGATAAACTGCTTTATCCGTACTAAGTACAACAACCCTTTTTACTTTATTAATTGCGGCAGCCTCCAAAACATTTTCAGCGCCTAATATATTGGTCTGTATTGCTTGCAAAGGATAAAATTCACAGGATGGAACTTGCTTTAAGGCAGCTGCATGAAATACATAATCAACTCCTCGCATTGCATTCTCGATGCTTTTATAATTTCTTACATCGCCTATTACAAAATTTATTTTTGAATCTTGTAGTGCTATACGTAAGTCTTCTTGCTTTTTCTCATCTCTAGAAAAAATTCGGATTTCGGCAATATCGGTCCCAATAAAGTGCTGAAGCATCATACTCCCAAATGAGCCGGTTCCACCAGTTATTAGAAGCGTTTTGTTTTTAAATTCCATTAGATATAGGTTAACAATTAAGTTTAAAAAATCTTATTTATAGGCTTAAATTCCTTTCCTTATTATATTGGAAAATGATAAAAAAGTACACAAGACTGAGAAGCATTGCGATCGATAGTCCAATAAAAACATATTTTTTTAATGAAATGTCATTTACATTGATTGGATAATAAGGTTCATCAATAACTTGAAAAACAGGAGTCGCATTATCTAAGGCAAATCGAGCAGTTTCCAGGTTTTTTACCAGTTCTCCATACATAATGCTATTTAGTTGAACATCCCGGTATATAGATTGCTGTGGAATTCTTTCAACGCTCTTCCAAATCCCTAAGGATTTATCTTCTTTTTTTGCATAAGCATATTCCTTTTTACTCAAGTGTGCTTTAACCTCAGAGACTTTGTCTTCTAAATTTTTTACTGTTATTAGTGCTTTTTGAGTGCTTTGGAAAATATAAAAATCTTGCAAATGCTCAAATAAACTATTAACTAGAGCAAATGAAAGGGTGTCTGATACAGTGGTCACACGCAATGTTATTATAGTATTATCCTTATCGAAGGAGCAATTTAGCAAGCTATTATTTTCATTCTTAGCCAATAAATTGTATAATATTTTCAGTGCAGCTTTTTCTTCGAGAGTAAAATTCTTTGTATTATTTATTCGTTTAAATTTGGAAATTGGTCCTGAATACTTTTTCCACTTATCTATTAAATTATATTTTTGAATAAGTTCATTTCCAATCAATGAAGAAGTTTTATCTGATTTGATTGTATCCAAAAGTGCTTTTCTAACTATATTCTCTGAACTTGCTAAAGCAACAACTTTATCAAGATTAAATTTAGTTTTGCTACCTCCAAAACCCAAGCTACCTAAAATTGATGCAACCCCGCTCAGTGCAGAATTTGATTCATCCTCCTTGACCATGAAGGTCATGGTAGCTGTATAGGTCGGTTTTGATGTATAGGCGATCCCCCCTCCAATCATTGCACCCAAAAAAGCAAATAGAAAAATCCAGTACTTTTTAGTCCAACAAAATTTGATAAAATCCTTTACTTTATCAATTAATTCAGGTATTGTTATTTCTTCTTCCATCTATTTGTTTTTAAATTCCTTTATTGTCATTTAGTTATATGTCGTTTTCAAGTTTTAAATGCAACTTTTTATTTATTATTGAATTATTTGAAAGTTTTTAGTTATTAGCTCCAACTCAAAACTTAAAACTCAAAACTTAAAAAATCAACCATCTTTCATTCCACATCTCACTTCCTCACCCTTCTCAAATACTCCCCATAACCGCTTTTGATCAGTCCTTCTGCCAGTTTATCCAGTTGTGCCTGACCGATAAAGCCTTTGCGGAAGGCAACTTCTTCTATGCATCCGATTTTATAACCCTGTCGCTTCTCTATGACCCGGATAAACTCTGATGCGTCATGCAGGGAGTCAAAGGTGCCGGTATCCAGCCAGGCTGTACCCCTTCCCAGGATGGAGACGTGGAGCTGGTCTCGGCGCAGATATTCCTTGTTGACATCGGTGATCTCGTATTCGCCGCGGGGGGATGGCTTTAAGTTTTTCGCTATTTCCACTACCTGATTGTCGTAAAAATAGAGGCCGGGTACGGCGTAATTGGACCGTGGATGAGTCGGTTTTTCTTCGAGGCTGACGGCTTTTTTGTTTTCATCAAATTCTACCACACCATAGCGTTCGGGGTCGGACACCTCATAGGCAAAGACATAGCCGCCGTCGATGTCGGTGAGTCTGGATAGCTGTTCACCGAGGCCGGATCCATAGAATATATTGTCGCCCAGGACTAGTGCCACCTTATCGTCGCCGATGAAGTCTGCCCCGAGGACAAAGGCCTGTGCCAGTCCGTTGGGGACTTCCTGTGCCACGTAGCTGAAGGTGCAGCCTATTTCTCTGCCGTCACCGAGGAGGCGTCTGAACTGGGGCTGGTCTTCGGGGGTAGTGATGATGAGGATTTCGCGGATGCCTGCCATCATGAGGACGGACAGGGGGTAATAGATCATGGGTTTGTCGTAGATGGGCATCAGTTGTTTGCTGATAGCCTTTGTAATGGGGTAGAGTCGTGTGCCGGAGCCGCCGGCGAGGATTATGCCTTTCATTTTTTAGAGTTTTGAGTTTTGAGTTCTTAGTTTTGA
>DOWN01000026.1 GCA_003519545.1 Bacteroidota bacterium | reverse complement strand
GAGTTTATAATAAAAAATGGAATCAAAATTTGAAAATATCGCGAGAAATGCTTTAGAAAATTATTGGAGTATAAAATTAGAATCAAAAAAAATTAAAATTTCCGGAATTGAAAAAACGTTTGATTTTGTTTCTACTGACGGGAAAATAATAGGTGACGCAAAATTTGTGAAAGGTTTTAAAAAAATTGATGATGATAAATTAAGTAACATAGTTGAAGATGTCTGGCTTTTGGAAAAAACCAAAGCCGAAAAAAAGTTTATTATCTTTGGGGGTGATAAGAATATTCCAAAAACCTGGTTAAATAAATTTGGAGATATAACTGATATAATGTTTTATTATTTAAATGATAATAAAATTGAGAAGTTAAATAATAAAGAAAAAAAAATTGATGAATTATATACAATGAGTGTTTGGAGTGAAGATGATTTAAAAATTGTTAATGAAGTCAGAGAAAATTTGAATAAATGGAATCCGGAAAAATATTACTTGTTACATCAATATTAGAGGTTTTAGTATTGTTACTTAAGATTTATTAATTGCAGCAAATGCCTTACAATATAATCTTTCAGTACTTACATTAAATAAAAAACATTTTAATCCAGTAGAAAATTTAAAACTTATATAATATATGTCATTATCAAAATTTAAGAATGAACCGTTTACTGATTTTTCAGAGAAGAAAAACAGAAAAGAATTTTTAAAAGCACTTGAAAAAGTTACTTCAAGATTTAAACAGGAATATCCGATAGTTATCGGCGGGGAAAAAATTTATTGCGACGAAAAACTTGCAGATATAAATCCTTCAAATCCGGATGAGATAATCGGAACATTTCAAAAAGGAACTACAGACCTTGCAATAAGAGCGGTTGAAACTGCAAATGAAAAATTTAAAGAATGGAAAAATGTATCTCCTAAAAAGCGTGCTGAATATTTATTAAAAGCCGCTAAAATAATGAGAAAAAGAAAACATGAATTTTCCGCTATGATGGTTTATGATGTAGGTAAAAACTGGGCTGAAGCCGATGGTGATACTGCCGAAGCAATAGACTTTATGGAATATTATGCGAGAGAAATTTTGAGATACAGTGACGAACAACCGATTGTTAAAATCAAAGGTGAAGATAATAAATTTTTCTATATTCCATTGGGAGCCGGTGTGGTCATTCCACCTTGGAATTTCCCTCTTGCGATTTTAGTAGGTATGACAACAGCCGCGATTGTCTCGGGAAATACAGTCGTTTTAAAACCTTCAAGCGACTCCCCTGCTATCGCTCAAATGTTTATAGAACTACTTGAAGAAATAAAATTACCGGCAGGTGTTGTTAATTTTATAACAGGTAGTGGCGGTGCAATTGGTGATGTTCTCGTTCAACATCATCTTACAAGATTTATTTCATTTACCGGTTCAATGGAAATTGGTCTTAGAATAAATGAACTTGCGGCAAAAACTCAACCGGGTCAAATCTGGATCAAACGAGTAGTTGCTGAAATGGGAGGAAAAGATTCAATTATCATAGATAAAGAAATCAAAAATTTTGATGAAGCCGTAACAGGAACTGTTCAGGCAGCATTCGGATTTCAGGGACAAAAATGTTCTGCTTGTTCACGAGTAATTGTTGACGAAAGTTTATATGATAAATTTTGCGAAGCGTTAGTTGAAAAAACTAAATTTTTAAAAGTTTCCGAAGCAAAGAATAATCCTAATATGGGACCGGTGATTAATCAAAGATCAAAAAATAAAATTTTAGATTACATAAACAAAGCGGTGGAAGAAGGCGGTGAAGTTATTCACGGTGGAAATGAATTATCAAAGCCGGGATATTTTATTGAACCGACAATTATTAAAGATGTAAAACCAAATGATACGATTGCTCAGGAAGAAATTTTTGGTCCGGTGCTTGCCGTAATCAAATCAAAAAATTTCAATGAGTCTATGGAAATTGCAAACAATACAATGTTTGGCTTGACCGGTGCGGTTTATTCTAAAAATAAAAAACATCTCGAGAGAGCAGAGAATGAATTCCACGTAGGAAATTTATATCTGAACAGAAAATGTACAGGTGCATTAGTCGGAGTACATCCTTTCGGCGGGTTTAATATGAGTGGAACTGATTCAAAAGCAGGCGGAAGAGATTATCTCGGATTATTTTTACAAGGTAAAACAGTAGCAGAAAAATCTAAATAATAAAAATGAAAAAATATTTTTTAATAATAATTCCTGTTTTGTTTCTTTCTTCGTGTGATTCCATTCAGGAAAAAGTTCAGCAAAAAGTTGAAGAAGAAGTAAATAAAACTATCAATGAACAGTTGCAACAACTTGATTCATCTCTTAAAGGTATAAATATTGATTCAGTAAAAAACTGGAAAGGTATGGATTCAATTGCGACTAAACTTGATTCGGCATCAAAAAAAATTGATGAACTGATTCAAAAACAAAAACAGGAAATAGAAAAAAAACAGGAAGAATTAAATAAATCAAAATAAAAATTATATATGAAACTTCACGAGTATCAGGCAAAATCAATATTAAAATCTTACGGCGTTCCGGTTCAGGATGGTGTTGCAATAAAATCAAATGATGAATTTGACAGAGCAGTTCAACTGATGATGGAAAACGGTATCAGCAGTTTTGTTGTAAAATCTCAAATCCATGCAGGCGGAAGAGGTAAAGGAACAGTTTACAGCAAACATAACAGAAACGAAGTCGTTGTAGAAGGCGGTGTTAAGTTCTTTGGCGGCGATGTAATGAGGGCAAAAGAATATGCATCCAAATTACTCGGGAATATTCTTGTAACTCATCAGACAGGTTCTGAAGGTAAAGAAGTAAAAACTTTGTTTATCACTGAAGGTCTGGATTATAAAAAAGAATTATATCTTGGAATTTTACTCGACAGAGGAAATTCAAAAAATATTATAATGGCTTCCACTGAAGGTGGAGTTGAGATTGAACAAGTTGCCGAGGAAACTCCCGATAAGATTATTAAAATATGGGTTGAGCCGGGATTAGGTCTTTCACAGTTTCAGGCACGTGAACTTGCTTTTGGACTTGGTCTTGAAGGTAATGCTTTTAAAGATTTTGTAAAATTTATTACAAAACTTTATGACGCTTATGAAAAAATGGATGCATCAATGATTGAAATTAATCCTATGGTAATTACTAATGATGACAGGATTGTTGCACTTGATGCGAAAGTTACAATTGATGATAATGCATTATACAGACATAAAGACTATATGGACTTGAGAGATTTAAACGAAGAAGATCCGCTTGAAATTGAAGCATCAAAATATAATCTGAATTATATAAAGTTAGATGGGAATGTCGGGTGTATGGTAAATGGTGCGGGACTTGCAATGGCAACGATGGATTTAATAAAACTTGCCGGCGGTGAACCTGCTAACTTTCTTGATGTCGGAGGTACAGCATCTGCGGAAACAGTTGAGAACGGATTCAGAATTATTTTATCCGATCCAAATGTAAAAGCAATACTTATTAATGTTTTTGGCGGAATTGTAAGATGTGACAGAGTTGCAAACGGCGTAATTCAGGCAGCGAATAATATTTCTATAAACGTTCCTGTCGTTGTAAGACTTCAAGGGACAAATGCTGAGGAAGCAAGAGAGATTTTAAAAAAATCAGGATTGAATTTAATACCTGCGGATACTCTTGAAGATGCAGCAAGAAAAGTAACAGAAGCATTGGCTGCTTAAAAATTTAAATTTTAAAAAAATTGAACGGACATAATTTTATTTCGGATTACTCTTTAACTTATGATGACATATCTCTTTTACCCGATAGAATTTCGGAAATAGAGCACAGAGCAGATTGCGACACTTCAACAGAATTTTTAGGTTTAAATCTTGATGTTCCGATAATAGCATCTCCGATGAATACTGTATGTGGCGGAAAAATGATGAAAGCATTGGCAGATATGAAAACACTCGGAGTTATTCACAGATTTAATTCAATTGAAGAACAAATAAATGAAATAAATTATTTTTTTACTGAAAAATCTGATTACAAAGCCGCTGCGGTTGGTATTAACTTAGAAACTGATATTGAGAGATTAAAAAAATTATCTGATAACGGAATTAAAATTATTTGTATTGATGTTGCAAATGGCGGTTCAAGGATGGTTGAAAAATTTATTCTCGCAATTGACAGTATTAAACGTGATTACGGTTTGAAACTTATTGCCGGAAATGTAGCAAGTTATGAAACTACAATGTTCCTTATAGAACTTGGAGTAGAAGCAATAAGAGTAGGAATTGGAAATGGTGCTATGTGTTCAACTTCCATCAAATCAGGAATTGGTATAGGTCAAGTAGATGCAATACTCAGAGCGTTAAATGCGAAAAAAGATTCAAACTCAGATGTAAAAATTATAGCCGACGGCGGAATAAATACACCAGGTGCAATGTGTAAAGCAATTGCTCTCGGATGTGATGCAGTAATGTTCGGAAGAGTTTTAGCGGGAAGTGAACAAGCCCCCGGAGATGTTTTGAAATACAATAATCAGTTATTTAAAAAATATTGTGGAAGTGCATCTTTTGCATCTAAGCAAGAGAAAAAAAATTATATCGAAGGCGAAGAGTCACTTGTTCCTTATAAAGGTGATGTTAAAAAAATTGTGACTGAATTTAAAGAAGGACTTCAGTCATCAATGAGTTATCTGAATTCTTCTGATTTAAATGAATACAAAAATAACGCTACGTTTGTTAAACTTACAAGNNCTCTTTATGAATTAAAAAATGATTTAAAAAAATCAGGATTTAATTTATTTATTGCTGAGGGAAAGAGTTTCGATGTTTTTAAAAAAATTTCCGGTGAATTTGAAAAAATTGAAATTTATGCAAACGAACAGATTGAACCATATTGCAGAAGACGTGATGAATCAATTGAAAAAATAAGCAATGTAGAGTTAAAACTTTTTTCAGACTCAACAATTTTTCTACCCGGATTTATTTTAAAAGATGATGGAAAGCCATATACAGTTTTCACTCCTTTCAGTAAAAAATTTTTTACGTTATTAAATTCCGGGAATTATAAAAAAATTAAAGTTGATTTAAATTCTCTGAAACCGGAAAATCAATATTCACCGGGATATTTAAATCAACTGAATCCTGATGAAGAAAATAAAAAGATTTCGACCAAAGGAATATTTGATGGTGGAAGAACGGCAGGTATAAATCATCTAAAAAGATTTTATGAAAATGGAATTGATGAATATAAATCAAAAAGAGATTTCCCCGGTATTAATGGGACGAGTAATTTATCTCCGTATATACACTTTGGACTGGTAAGTATAAGAGAATGTTTCAGGACTGCTTATTCGGCTTTGAATAATTCGATTGAATCCGGTAAAACCGAAATTGAAACTTGGATTAAAGAATTGATATGGAGAGAGTTTTATTATAACATTACTTATCATTTTGACTATTTAGAAAAGCAGTCTTTCAAAAAAGAATTTGACAGATTAAACTGGAGACACGATGATGAAAGTTTTAAAAAATGGTGTGATGGAAAAACAGGTTATCCAATTGTTGATGCAGGTATGAGACAGTTAGTTAATGACGGTTGGATGCATAACAGAATTCGTATGGTAGTTGCAATGTTCCTTACAAAAGATTTATTTATAGACTGGCGTTGGGGTGAAAAATTTTTTGCAGATCATCTTATAGATCTTGATTTCTCAAGTAACAATGGCGGTTGGCAATGGAGTGCTTCTACAGGTTGTGATGCTCAACCTTATTTCAGAATTTTTAATCCTGTACTGCAAAGTAAAAAATTTGATACTGAAGGTGTTTATATCAAAAAATATGTTAAAGAATTACGTGATGTTCCTTCAAAATTTATTCATTCTCCCTGGGAAATGAGTGAAGAAGAACAAGAAGAATGCAGAGTCGTAATCGGCAAAGATTATCCGGAACCGATTGTGAATCATAGTGAAGTGAAAGAATTAATTCTAAATGAATTTAAAAAAATTTAATTATTAGATACGGAAATTGTTAAATATATTAGAAAAATATGAACCTGTAATTGGGCTTGAGATACACGCTCAGATGAAAACAAAAAGCAAAGCATTTTGCGGATGTTCAACTGAATTCAATGCACCTGCAAATTCAAATGTATGTCCTGTTTGTCTCGGACATCCGGGTGTTTTACCTGTATTGAACAGCGAACTTGTAAATTTCATTGTTAAGATGGGACTTGCAACAAATTGCAAAATCAGAGAAAAAAGTATATTTGCGAGAAAAAATTATTTTTATCCGGATTTGTCAAAAGGTTACCAGATTACTCAGTTCGAAACACCAATTTGTTATGATGGGTTTTTTGATATTGAGCTGAAAGATCATTCTACGAAAAAAATTGGCATTACCAGAATTCATATGGAAGAGGATGCGGGAAAATCTATTCATGATTTTTCAGATGATGATTCATTAATTGATTTTAACCGATGCGGTGTGCCTTTAATAGAAATTGTAAGTGAACCTGATATCCGGTCTATTGAAGAAGCGACAGCATATTTAAACAAAGTAAAACAGATTTTAGTATATCTTGAGATTAATGACGGAAATATGGAAGAAGGTTCATTGAGATGCGATGCAAATATTTCAATCAGAAAAATTGGTGAAGAAAAATATGGGACAAGGACTGAAATTAAAAATTTAAATTCATTCAGAAATGTTGCAGATGCATTGGAAGCGGAGATTAAAAGACAATATGATGTGTTAGAATCAGGTGGTGAGGTATATTATACAACTATGAATTATGATGCTTCAAAAAAAGTTACAACTCCGATGAGGTCAAAAGAAGAAGCACATGATTACAGATATTTTCCGGAACCTGATTTGGTAAGTGTAGAAATCAAAAACGAAATATTAGATAAAATAAAAAGCGAACTGCCCGAATTACCTGAATCAAAAAAGATAAGATTTTATAAGGAATATTCATTACCTGAATATGATATTGATATTCTTATACAGGAAAAACCACTCAGCAATTTTTATGAAGAGATTGTAACACATCTTGACGTTAAAGATGAGAAAAATTATAAAACAGTAAGCAATATAATTCTT
>DOWN01000085.1 GCA_003519545.1 Bacteroidota bacterium | reverse complement strand
ATCCGTTATTTATTTATGTAAGTTTAAAATTGAATTAATTTGAATTTTTTTTTGAATTTAATAAATATAAATAATATAAAGATTAAAATATTCTTAAGGTTTGCGATGAAAATAAATCAATTTAAGAATTTCTTTTTCACTGTATATTCTCTATAAAAATATTAAATTTGTAATTATCCAATCTATAATCCTAATGGTCTGGAATTTACAAACAGTCTTATTTATAATATTCTCATTAGTCGCTGTATTTTCAGCAATTATGATGGTTACGAGAAGAAATCCTGTAACATCTGCAATGTTTTTGATTGTAAATTTCCTTATGGTAGCGGGAATTTATTTACTTTTGCAGGCACAGTTTCTTGCAATAATTCAGGTATTGGTATATATGGGAGCGATAATGGTGTTATTTTTATTTGTAATTTTGCTTTTAAATCTGAAAGATGAAAGAAAACTTACCGAAAAGTTAACATACACAAAAATATCAGGTTTATTATTATCAATATTACTGATATTTCTTTTGAGTTATACGGTTTATTATGGTTTTTATGGAAAATATCAGGGAATGAGTGAAAATTCAGTAGCGATAGGAACTGCACAGGAATTAGGGAAAAGTTTGATATTAAATTATTCTTTTCCGTTTGAGATTGCAGGATTTTTATTATTGGCTGCGATAGTTGGTGCAGTCGTTTTAGCAAAAAAGAAATTCGAATAAATATGAATATAATTTTATTACAAATATTATCTGATTCAATGGTAGGACCATTGATAGTTATTGTGTTTTCAATTGTAGTATTAATCGGAATTTTAGTGATTAAACATGTTGCAAGACAAAAATACAATATTCAGGAGTTTTACAACAAACAAAAAAATAATAATTCCAATTAATTATTTATTGCATCTGCAACATTAATTCCATCTATTGCTGCAGATACTATACCGCCTGCATAACCGGCTCCCTCTCCACAAGGAAATAAATTATTAATTTCTATATGTCTGAAAGAATTTTTATCACGGGGAATTTTAACCGGAGATGATGTTCTGGATTCAAGACCGATTATCTGACCTTCTTCCGAATCAAATCCTTTGATTTTTTTTCCAAAATCTTTAAAAGCGTAAATCAAACTTTCATAAATAAATGAAGGTAATAACAGTTTAAAATCATATTCATAAATTCCCGGAATGTATGAAGAATTATTTAATTTTATATTTTTAGTGTTATATAATAATGCAGAAAGATTCTGAGCAGGTGCAGACTGGGAATTGTTTTTGCCGGCTTTGAAAAATAATTTTTCAAGAGCGTCCTGAAATTTTATACCGGTAAGTTCACTTTGATATGCGGGACTTTCATATTCCAGATTATTTTTTTTATACAAATTACTTATTTCGGTAAATAAATTTTTATTTAAATCTTCAGGATTTATCTGAACGACAATTCCGGAATTTGCAAAAAACGAATCTCTTCTCGACATTGACATACCATTAACAACTATTTCCTCCGGGTTTGTGGCAGCAGGGACAATTAAACCGCCGGGACACATACAGAATGAGAATACTGCTCTTGAAGATGAATGAGAAACGAGTTTATACGAAGAAGCGGGAAGATTATGAGGTCTTGGAGATTTTTTATATTGTGATGAATCAATCAAAGACTGAGGGTGTTCAACTCTGACACCAAGTGCAAAAGGTTTCTGTTCGATTTTAATTTTTTTGTTTACGCATAAATAATATATATCACGGGCAGAGTGACCGGTTGCTAAAATAAGATTTTCAATATTAAATTCTTCATTTCCGTTTATAACAATTTTTTTGATAACATTATTTTCAATAATTAAATCGGTTAACTTTGAATTAAAAAAGATTTCTCCTCCGCATTCAATAATTTTATCTCTTATATTTGCAACAATTTTTGGAAGTTTGTTAGAACCTATATGTGGGTGTGCATCATATAAAATTTCTGACTCAGCACCGAACTCATTTAATAATTTCAAAACATATTTTATTTCACCTCTTTTATCAGAACGGGTATAAAGTTTTCCGTCTGAGTATGTTCCTGCCCCTCCTTCTCCAAAACAATAATTAGAATCAGGATTGACGATACTGAGCTGCTGAATATTTCTTAAATCTCTTCTTCGAAGTCTGACATCTTTACCTCTGTCAAATATAACCGGTTTAAAACCATTCTCTATTAATTTGAGAGCGGCGAAATATCCTGCCGGTCCTGCTCCTATTATGTGAACAGGGGTTTTTTGTTTAACAATTGAAAAATTTTTTGAAATTAATTTCTGTTTAGGAAGTTCTGAATCTACATAGACATTTAACTTTAGTCTGAAAACAGGTTCTTTTCCTCTCGCATCTAGAGATTGTTTAATTTTGATAAAATTAATTCTGTCCTGTTTATTTAAAGAAAGTTTTCTTCTCAGGGATTTAATTATTTCAAAATTAGAATTTACTTTTTCCGGAGAAAGTGATATTTCAACTATTAGTTCACTCAAATTATTTGTTCAAAAAATATTCTTCTGTTTTATTTTTGCTTATGTTATATAACTCCCAATAAGGAGGAGTATAGTTATTCTGCGATATAAATTTTTCAACTTCTCCGGTTACAGATTCTGAAATTTCAGAGTGGTATTTTTTATAAGTCTCGCTTTTCAAAGCAGATTCAGGAGAGAGACCTTCAGGGATAGTTCCTTCTTTTCCGAAGAGATTTAAAATCATTGAATAAAGTTTTATAACTCTTGCAATAGGGAGCATATAGAAACTGTAATCTAATTTTCTGCCTTTGTTTGCCTCATCAAGCAAAGCATCTGTGACAGCATTATGGATATGATCTTTTAATAACTCATTTCTGTCACGCCATTCTGAGATTACATTTACTCTCGGATCATATTCAAGATCGGCAGGTTCGTGAGTATAAAAATTTGTCACACCAAATGAAGATAACCAGTCGATTGTTCCCGGATCAGAAATATAAGTCATAGCATCCCAAAGTTGAATGTTCTGAGATTTGTAAGCAATGTAGATAACTTCAGAACAAAACATTTTTTCAGGATTATTGAAGTTTAAAGAGAAATCGTATGGAATGTGTTTTTGAGATGCCGTTTCAAAAATATTTTTTGCCGCAAGATGAGGAAGCATAGGATTATTTTTTATTTCATCTAAATCAGATCTTAATCTGAGAACCATAATTCTCAGTTTTTTATCTTTGAGATATTCATCTATACTTGAAATAGTAACACCTCTTTCAATATGAGACTCTATTATATACGGTTGATGAGTTTTTTCATCAACATAAAGAATTGCACAATGAGAAAAATTTCCCGGATAATCATTGCCTCTTGAAATTAAAGCAGATACGGGTGCTCCACCTCTTGAGATAAGTATATCACCGCTTCTAATTATGTTGTCCATAATTTTTACGGAAGGTATCACAGATTCATCAGGGTTAACTCTTATAAATTTTGGAGATTTTTCTTCAGGTAATTGCAATAAAACTTCTTCGTTGGCTGCACGGATGCCATATAATAATTTATATATTCTGTTTCTTATTTCTGGATTTTTAATATCGAGATAAACTGATTTATCTTTTACAACATTTCGAAGTTTCATTCCTAACTGTAAATAATCAGACAAATGCCTGTCACAGACGGGAATAAAGGTTGAAACATTAAAATACCCGAGTAATAATGTATCATAAAACGGATGTAAAATATTTTTTTCAGATTTATAAGATGAGTCTAATAAATTATTGAGGTAATCAAGTTTTTGTTTTATTATAGTATCTTCTTTGGAGCAATCAAGATTCCGGTTTTTTTTAAATTCAGATTCAAGAAGTTTAAAATAAGAATCCTGATTCCATTCAAATTTTTTATGAACCGGGATATTAAGTTCAGGAGAAGTTTCGAAAGGAATTAATAAAATCAGGTAAATAATGAATAAAGATGCAAAAAAATATAAAACAAATTTAACGGTTTTATTCATAAAACAAAGTTAAATTCTTTATTCGTTATAATTAGTAGTAATATCTTTACCTGTTTTTAAATCATAAAATTTGAAATCGTCGAGTGCGAGAGAATTTTCAATTTCTGCTTTGAATCTTACAAAATATTTAAATTTTATTTTTGTAAGCCGGCTGAAAATTCCTTTTGTAAGGTAATCATATACGAAAGGATTCACTTTAAGAACGAGAGTATGGCTTTCACCTGAACCTTTATATCGTTGAATCCATCGTTCCATCTCTGTTAGGAATCCGGTTCTTGACTGAATATGACCGGTACCTGCACACATAGGACATAAGTCTGAAGTTGCAGTAAGTATATTTTGTCTTATACGTTGTCTTGTGATCTGAACCAGACCAAATTCACTCATAGGTAAGACTGTCACTTTGGCTCTGTCTTTTCTGAATTCTTTTCTTAATTCTTCATAAAGTTTTTTACGGCTCTTTTCTTCATATAAGTCTATAAAGTCAACAACAATTATACCGCCAAGGTCACGAAGTCTGATTTGTCTTACAATTTCTTTTGCGGATTCAATATTTGTGTTTAGAGAATTAATTTCCTGTTCTTTTTCTTTGGCATATTTACCACTGTTGACATCAATAACAGTCATTGCTTCAGTATTTTCAATAACTATGTAACCTGCACCTTTAACCCAAACTTTTTTGTTTAAAGATTCATTTAATTGTTTTTCAATTTTGAATGCATCAAACAAAGGTTGATTACCAGTATAGAGTTCAAGTCTTTCGGAATAAACAGGAGAAGTATTATCTATATAATTTTTTATTTCTCTGTGAATTTTTTTAGAATCAACTACAAGTCTTGAAATATCAACTTTTAATAAGTCTCTTATAACAGACGAAGTTGTTGATGCATCTTTATAAAGAATTTCAGGGGCTTTGGCAGTTTTAAGTTTTTCTTCAATCTTATTCCATTCAGATATTAATTTATTTAAGTCATCAAGAATAAGTTTTTCATCCTGATTAGCCGCCACTGTTCTTACGATTACTCCAAAACCTTTAGGCAATACAGACCTGACGATTTTTCTCAATCGGTATTTTTCTCTGGGCTGATATATCTTTTTTGACATACCAACTTTTTTTCCGAATGGAATTAAAACGAGATATCTTCCGGGAATTGAAATTTTTGAAGTTACTCTAACACCTTTTTTACCGACAGGTTCTTTAGTTATCTGAACAATAACTTCCTGATTTCTCTTAAGGTCATTGGGGTTAAATCTGATTTTATTTTCGGTTGATCCGTATGAAGTTCCGTTATCATTTTCTTCTTCATCTTCTTCAATTTCGGAATCTTCGTCATCAATTGATGATATAGAGCCGAAACTATTAGTATCAGAAAAATGGAGAAAAGCATCCTGAGGAAATCCGAGATCTATAAAAGCAGCACGAATACCTTGCATAACTTTACCAACTTTACCGAGATATATATCGCCAACATTTCTTTCCTGATCAGGGCTTTCAACAAAAAATTCAACTAACTTGGCATCTTCTGTCAGAGCAATTCTGATTTCTTTAGACGTGGCATTAATAAGTATTTCTTTTTTAATACTTGACATTCTTTTATCAGCGTTATCTGCTTATGAGTTCATAGTTGCAAGGAACTCTTTATTGCTTTTGGTTCCTTTCATTTTACCGAGCAACCATTCCATTGCTTCAGTTTGGTTATAATCGGCAATAATTTTTCTCAATAACCAAACACGGTTTAATGTATCGTTAGTGATTAACAATTCTTCTTTTCTTGTACCAGATCTGTTTATATCAATCGCAGGGAATAATCTTCTGTCCGCAAGTCTTCTGTCGAGAACTATTTCCATATTACCTGTTCCTTTGAATTCTTCAAAAATAACCTCATCCATTCTGCTGCCTGTTTCAACAAGAGCAGTTGCAATAATAGTAAGACTTCCGCCTTCATCAATATTTCTTGCCGCACCAAAAAATCTTTTTGGTTTATGCAGAGCATTAGCATCAACACCACCGGATAAAATTTTTCCTGAATGAGGAATAACAGTGTTATGTGCTCTTGCCAAACGTGTGATACTATCGAGAAGAATTACAACATCTTTTTTTGCTTCAACAAGTCTTCTTGCTTTTTGTAAAACAATTTCAGAAACCTGAACGTGTCTTTCCGGTGGTTCATCAAATGTTGATGCGATTACTTCAGCATTAACATTTCTTTCCATATCAGTAACCTCTTCAGGTCTTTCATCAATGAGCAATACTATTAAATGAACTTCAGGATGATTTTTTATTATTGAATTAGCGATAGTTTGTAACAAAATAGTTTTACCGCTTTTTGGTGGGGATACTATTAAACCTCTTTGACCTTTACCTATAGGCATAAACAAATCCATAATTCTCATACCATATTCAGCAGGAGCATTTTCGAGAACAAGTTGTTCATTAGGATAAAGAGGTGTCAGATTGTCAAAAAGAATTCTTTCTCTCAGAGTATCAGGAGATTCATAATTTACAGAATCAACTTTTAAGAGAGCAAAAAATCTTTCTCCTTCTTTAGGAGGTCTGACCTGACCATTAACCGTATCACCGGTTTTAAGTGCAAATTTTTTAATTTGAGAAGGCGAAACATAAATATCATCCGGAGAAGGGAGATAATTATAGTTTGCAGATCTCAGGAAGCCATACCCGTCAGGTAGAACTTCAAGAACACCAATAGCAAAAGCGAAACCGTCTCTTGCAGTCTGTGCTTCTATAATTTTATAAATTAAGTCTTGTTTTTTTAAATCAGTGTAGCCGTTTATTCCGAGATCGCGGGCAATCTTGATAAGTTCCGGGACTTTTTTAGATTTTAAGTCTTCCGTGTTTTTCTTATCGGAAATTTTTTCTGCGGCTGCGGATTTGGAATTAGTTTTTGATTCCATCAATGATCCTTTCATTTTCTGTAAGGTGAGAAAATAATATTGAGA
>DOWN01000295.1 GCA_003519545.1 Bacteroidota bacterium | reverse complement strand
AAACAAAGTTTTCTGTTCGCAAAATTTTATCGCCTCTTCTAAAATCGCTATTGCTTTTTCAGAATTGCCGTTTGTTTTTAAAAACTTTGCATAATTAATTGATACCTCTGAAAATTTATCCGCTCTTTCAAGATTTTTAAACACATCAAGTGCTTTTTCAAAAAATTCAATTGCTTCTTCAATATTGTTTTTTTTAATATTCAGTTCAGCTTCAGATTCATAAAGCATTCCAAGATAAAGTTTATTTTCATTTTGTTCATTCAAAAACATTTTGAAATACTTCTCCGCATTTTCCAGTTCTCCGAGTTTTAAATATGTATTCCCAAGATTTAAATAATAAACAACTTTTATAAAATCAATTTTTAATTTTTCTTTTAAGTCATATGAGTTTTTATAAAACTTCAATGCATCATTATAATTTCCCTCTGAATAATTTATCAATCCCATATAAAGCAGTATGTTGCTTAGTCTCACTTCATTGTTTGTTGATTCAAGATATTTGTTAAGTGAATTATAAATTTCAATTGATTTGTCATACATCTTCATATCATAAAACAATAATGCAATTTTTTCCAAAAATTTTGAAAACAATTCTTTATTGTCAGTTCCTTTTAAAATTCTATAATTATCCTGAATTACTGTTAATGCTTTTTTGTAATCTTTAGTAATTGTATAAATCGTAAGTAAATTTAATCCTGATGTAATAATACTTTTTTGATGATAAATTGCTTTCGCAATTTTTAAAGAATTTTCAAATGCGACGGTAGCGTGAGGATAGTTAGTAAGGTAAGCAAGATTATTCCCCTTACTGTTATAGGTTTTCATCAGTCCTTCGTTTAAATCATATTTTAAACAAAGTTTTTCACATTCATCTAAAATTTCGAGTGATTTTTTGAATTCGGATTTCGCAGTATAAATCTGACTCTTTAATAATAAACACTCCTGCATTTTATCAAAAGTATTAAGTCTTTTAAAGATGCTTAATGATGTATCGGCAAAATCTAAAGCTGAATCGTAAGTATTTTTTTCGTAATATTGACGGGCTTTATTTTTTAACTGTTCGGCTAAGTCATAGTCTTCTTTAAGAGAATCTGACATTATAATTTATACTTTAAATTTCAGAATAAAAGTTGTGCCTTTATTCTGAACAGTTTCGATTTCTATTTTTCCATTTAATAAATCCACTAATCTTTTTACAATTGATAATCCAAGTCCCATACCTTCAAAATTCCTTACCAATCCTTCACTGCCCTGTCTGAATGAATCAAAAATTATGTTCATTTGTTTTTCTTCTATACCAATTCCTGTATCTGCAATTTTTATAATTAAGTTTCCTTCGTCTTTATATAAAATTATATCTATACTGCCGTGTTTTGTAAATTTAACGGCATTATCAAGAATATTTTTTAATATTTTTCTTATCGCACTTTTATCAAGATTAACTTCTATCTTCGGTTTAGATGTTATGAGGTTTATTCTTAAATGTTTTTTATCTGCTTTCTTTCTGACAGATTTTATAGTTTCTTTTACTATTAATATTAAATCAAAATCCGAGTAAAATGCAGAGTAGTTATCATTTTCTAATTCCGTAAACTCAAGTATCTGGTTAATTGAAGTCATAAGTCTTTCTGCACTTTCATGAACTGTCTCTGCAATGTCAAACTCTTCTGAATTATTTGCCGTAATTTCTTTTAATAATTCAGTTAAGCCCAATATACCATTCATTGGTGTTCTTAGTTCGTGGCTCATATTCGCAAGGAAAATAGATTTAATATTACTCATTTCCTCTGCTTTATCTTTTGCTTCTTTTAATAATTTCTCATTCTCAATTAAAATTTCATTTTTAATCTTGAGTTCGTTATATAATACTTCAAGTTTATTTTTTTGATTTGCTATCTCTTTATATAATTCTTTTTCACGTTTCTCTTTTTCATACTTTAACTTTAAATCTGCAATGTGTTTGTTGTATTCTTCTTTTAAAAATTTATCTTTTATATCATTATGTAACTTCAAATAATAATATGAACTTTCGTAATCTTCTTTGCTTGCATTCACTTCCGATAGTTTCAGATAACAATCCTGTATTACTGCGTTAATCTTATTCTCTTTCGATATATCAAGAGATAGTTTCAAATATTCTTCGGCTTTATCGTAATCTTTATTTGAAATATATAACTGACCGATTGACATATATACATTCGCAAGACCAATCTGATTTTTAATTTCTTTATTGATTTCAATTGCTTCAGTAAAATATTTCATCGGGTCTTCTTTTCCTGAATTAATTTTTAATTCGGCAATTTTAATCAATGCATATCCCGTTGCGAGTTTATCCCCGACCTCTCTTGAATATTTCAATGCTTTCTTCTGATAATCAAGTGCCTTCTCAAATTCATTTTTCTCAGCGTAACATACTCCCATATTACTCAATATCTGTGAAACCCCTCTCTTAATCTCAAGTGATATCAAAATATTATACGCCTGTTCAAAATTCTCCAATGCAAGATCAAACTCATTTAAACTTTTATAAACATTTCCGATATTGTTAAGAGTTATGGCAATAGATTGTTTTTGATTTAATTCTTCCTGAATATTTTGTGCTTTGAAAAAATAATCAAGTGCTGAATATAAATCCCCTGTATGTGCATTCAAATTACCGATGCTACTATAAGTAACCGCGAGCCCTTCTTTATCATTTGTTTTTAAATCAATTTCATGGGCTTTATAATATAATCGTGATGCTTCATCAAGTTTGCCAATATCTTTATATAAATTTCCAAGATTTACACTGCTTATACTAATCCCTCTCAGAAACTGAACTGATTCATTTAACTCA
>DOWN01000328.1 GCA_003519545.1 Bacteroidota bacterium | reverse complement strand
TCCCACTTTTTGGGGTAAGAGCACTTATTACAGTATTCTATAAATGGTGTTTTACAAAGCCCTGCTGCTACATGTGGACAATCCACCATTAATGTAACTGGATTGAACTCTACGCTTACATTTAATCCGAACTCAAATCCTATTTTTAAATGTTTACCAACTTCTTCAACAAACTGTGGTCCCACTTATAGCTGGACAATAACAACTTCAGGAGGTGCTCCTGTTGCAAACGGCAGTGGTTTAACATGGATTCACACAAGTGGATTTCCATCAGTTGGAAATTATGTTTTAACAGTTACTCCAAGTTGTTTAAACACTCCATGTAATCCGTGTAAAATAAAAATAAAAGTAGTCGCAGATTCAGGCTGTAATTGTAGCACAGGAAGATGGCATTCACAAAATAATAGAATAAAATTTAAACAGGGTGGTGTAACAATAGATTCTGTTACTAGGTGTAATGGTGGGGTTTATAATATTGATAATGGAACAAGTGTAAGTCTTTCTCCGAATTATATATGTCCCCCTAATTGTGGACCAGTTTCATATTATTATAGAATAAATGGTGGACCTGCGCAAACTTCACCTTGGACAATAGCAAATATAACCTCCAATCAATCAATATCTATATATGCTAAGTGTGGAGATAAAATTTGTGATTCCTGCAGGATTGAATTAAGACCAATACAGACAGGATGCAATTGTAATGGATGGAATGGCAACATTCAAGTGAAGCGTCTTGGTAGTTTGTTACCCATCGGGATAATGTGTAATACGACATTGAATCAAACATTGAATTCAGGAACATACTTTATTACCGCTCCGAGTTACAATTGTGGTCAAAATTGTACCCCTCAAATCAAGTATGAAATTTATAAGGGTTCTTCATCTACTCCAGTTATGAATGGAAATTATTCAACCGGAGTTACTTATAACTTTTTAGGTTTATCATTTGGAACTCAAACTTATAAGATAAAATTTCTCGTAACTTGCCCCTCAATATCTCAAAGCTGTCTGCCTTGTGAAGTAACAATAAAAATAAAAAAAGGAATAATTATAAACTCTGGTGGTGATATATTAGGAGACTTAGGAACTAAGAAACCTAATGTAGGACCAACAATTTTCAATCCAATAGGATCACTACGTCCTGATTTCAAATGGGAATCTTCTGTAACTTCCAATAAAGAAAAACATCTGCGATTGATTGAAGTAAATCCGAATGCAGGAGAGAAAAATCTCATTGAAATGGCAAAAGATCTTTCAGAAAAAGAACCTATCTTCGATGCTGTTGCGGAAAGGAATGGATTGAAATATCCGAAAGACATGGTAGATCTTAAGAGCGGATCATATTATGTATGGGTTGTATATGAAACCGATGAAGAAAATGCTAAAATAATTGAAACCGGTTTCTTTAAGGCAGGTTCCAATACACCCGGAAAAGAAATACAAGATTGTAACGATTGCCCTAAACTATGTTCAGACGGAATTTGCTGGAAGATTGGTGAAAAATGTTTTTGTTTCTAAAATATTTTAAGAGTAACCGCTAAATAAGCGGTTACTCTTTATAAAAATAAAATAATTACATCATGAAAAAAATCTACCTTTTTGTTTTAGCTGTCGTTTTCGGATTTTCATTATCCGAAATTTGCTTTGCTCAGGAGAAAGTAAAGCTTACATACGCTCGTCCCGGATTAAATCAGCTTTACCTTTCCAATCTGTGGGATATAGAATTGATAAATTTGACAAATGATCAAATTGAGTTCTATCTTTACGGTACTTTAAGTGAATCGAAAGCCGGGCTAATAGCAACGGGAACGACCGTATCAATTAAACTTGCTCCGAAAGAAAAGAAAAAGTTCAAAGTGAATGAACTACCTCAAACACCTGACATATCGTACCCGAATGCAGACCAGAGGTTTAAAGATGCATTAATGCGTAAAGGGAAGTTACCTAACGGAGATTATACCATTTGTGTTTATGCAAAAGAAACCAGTACAAACGAAGAGATTGGAAATGATTGTCTAGAGCATTCAGTTGAAGTTGAAACAGAATTGGAAATAACACTCTTAAACCCAGAAAATAATTCATTAATTGAACCGGAAGAACTAATAGTTTTCAGTTGGATGGATCCTTCATCAAAAGGTCAATACAAAATAAAAATTGTAGAAATTAAAGGTGACGAATCCCCGGAAAGTGCAATGCTAAAAAATAAAGCGTTTTTTGAAAAGGAAAACCTGAGTACAACAAATTTTACATATCCAATTAGCAGTCCAAAATTTGAATCCGGTAAAAAATATGCATGGAAGATTTTAACAAGTAAAGGAAATACAGTATCAAATTCTCAATATTTTTTAATTAATGAAAAGAATTCAAATGTTACAAAAACAAAACTTAATTTAAATGATATTGAGTTCTTAAAGAAAAATGAGATGTTTGCTAACTCGATAAGAATAATAGAAAGTGAGTGTGCTGAAATTGATTTTTCAAGTATTGAAAAATATTCATTTAAAAATGATTCAAATAATTGGGGTATATTATTTAAAATAAACAAAAAAGTTGAAGATTCCTCGATCGAAAAATATTTAACAGTTTCGAGAAATGAAATGTCAGATTCATTGGTTATTGCTTTTGAAAAATCGGATTTTAATAATGGATCAATTTTAGAAGGAAATGGAATGAATTCAAAAAACTTTAATGAAAATTCTTGGGGCAATTGGATTTTTTCTCATTGGGCTTGTGCCCAGTATTTTTGGTGTTTTAAAAAAGTTTGGGCTAAATATGCGGTCTATTATAGAACTAAAGTTAAAAGAGGTGTTACATATTATGATTGGAAGACAGTAAGGCAACATTGTGGTTGTTAAACTAAAAAAATAAAAAAAAATGAAAAATTTAATAATTTTAATTATAGTTGCTATCTTTTCAAATCTTGGATTTGGACAGATTAATAATTCAAATGAGAATCAGAAAATTGATTATGTAAGTTCTGAAATTATTGACAAATTCTCGCATTTCCCTGAAGTTGAAATGACCCTTAATGTTATAGAAGAAGATTGTCAAAAAATAAGTGATAAGAATGGTTTAAAAAAAATTTATGATAATAATAATTATGAATTAACGTTTGAAATAATAAGTAAATACGGAAATAAGAATGTAATATTTAAAAAAATGATAATTATAATTGAAGGTGATTCTGTTTTCGCTGGCTTTTTAAAAGAAGAAAATAATTTTGACCTAAAGTCTAATATCAATTCTTATTCTATTGCTTCTGGATGGAGTTCCTGGACATATTACGCGACAGAATGTAAGAAATGTACCTTTAATAAAAAAAAGAGATTAATTGATATTTATAGAAGAGAGAGAAATCATTGGCTTTGGGGGTACCAAGTTCAGTATGATAAATGGTATTATAATTGTGGTACTTGTAACTAACAAAAAATTATCAAATAAAATTTTAATTTATAAATTATGAAACGATCAATTCTGATCTCAGTAATCTTATTCTTTACATTTGTAACATTTGGAAATTCCCAAGTCACGGTGGTGCTGCAACAACCTCCTCCGTTTAAATTCAATGTGGACAACCTGTGGAAAGTTACTCTTACAAATCCAGGTAGTGCCGTGAATGTTTATCTTTACGGAGAAGTTGTCACTGCTTCGGGAATTAAAGTGGTGGAAGGTCGAACCGCAAATTTCTTGTTGACTTCCGGAACTAAAAAAGTTGCGGCTAATGAAATTTCCCCCGTTGATATAACTAAATATGATAACACTATTGATAACACTCTGAAAAAAACAGGCACCTTTAAATCCGGTGAATATAATATCTGCGTCTATGTCCGCGATGCTCTTACTAATGCTGATCTCGGTGTCTATTGCAATCTGTATGAAATTATAAACTCCACTCAGTCTGAACTTATTATGCCGGAAGATGGTGAATCTATTATGATTTCAAGACCTGTATTCTCCTGGCTTCCTCCAAGCCCTAATCCTTCAGGTGTTATTGTCACTTATCAGATTAATATTTATCCGGTGATGAACAGACAAACTCCATACTATGCAAGCATTTCAAGTCCAGCTTATTACTCTGAAAAAAATATTAAAGAAAATGTTTTTCAGTATCCTGTCGCAGGGAAAAGTCTCATTCCCGGAATGAGGTATGCTTGGCAAATAAGCACTTTTTATAATGGTGTGTTGTATAATTCATCTGAAGTAAGAAGTTTTGTTTTTGAAAATAATAATTTTGCCGAAACAAACTCTGAAACTGAATCAAAAAATAAAAGTTATCTGGAAACTTATGATAATAAATTTATCAGTGCAAGTGAATATCTGAATTATAAAATTAAAAATTTAAATTCAGAGGAAAAAATTTATTCGGGAAATAAAAAATATCCAAAACTAAATCTTTTAAACTCTGCGGGTAAAAATGATTTATCAATCATTAACGAAAAACCTTTTAGTTTCAGTGCTTCCTATAAAATATTTTCAAACTTGCAAAACTATCAGTCTCACGGAACTCAACCTCCTAAAAATTATATCTCAGCTACTTTCAATCCTACTATCACAATATACGGAATTCCTTTCACTGCCGATTTATATATTGACTCAAAACAAAGAGACTTCAAACAAAATTTAAACAGTTTCGCTTTTCTGTTTGACCTTAATTCATTAACTAAAAAAATAAAAACGAAACTCGACGAGAAGAAAAATCAATTGATTGAAGAATATAAAAATAAAGGAGAGCAGGAATTGAAAAAAGCAATTACAAATGCTGAAAACTCTCTTCCGGGTTATATGAAAGTTTTGTCAATGTTTAAAAATATTGGCATCTGGGAAACTTACCCTGTTTACACTGACTATACTGTGAGCGGTGTAAAAGTAAAAGGTCTCGATTTCACTTTTAATCCGGGTTTGATTTATCTCCAGGCAACAGGTCTAAGTAATCTTGATAAAATTACAGACTCTGTTTTTTCAAGAAATTTATATGCAACTTCTCTTGGCGTCGGTGAAAAAGAAAATTCACACTGGCATTTTAATTTTATGAAATCTTTTGATAATGAAAACTCAATTGATGTTTCAAAACTTAATTCTCAAATCACTCCCGGCGAAAACACAGTCCTTGGGTTTGATAATCAACTGAATTTATTCGGCGAAAGATTTTCTGTCAAATCTGAAGCAAATGTTTCCGTTACCACGCGAGATAAACTTGCACCAAAACTGAATGAAGGGGAACTTCCTAAAATAATTGAAGACCTTACCAATGCAAACACTTCTTCTCAATTTGACTTTATGTATAGAACAGTTTCAAAAATTAATATTCCCGAATCAAAAAGTAATATTGAAGCTGAATATAAATTAATCGGTCCGGGTTATATCACTTATGGAAATCCCGGTCTATCAGGCAAAGGTAAATACAATATAAAAGTAAAACTTGATCAGGATTTACTCGAAGGAAAAATAAAATTTACAGGTTCGTATGAATACAGAGATAATAATGTCGGTGGTTTGAACTCAGTAACTACAACTTCTCAAAAAATGGACTTCAAAGTCAGTTTAAAATTTGAAGATGCTCCTACTCTTATGTTAAGATATATTCCTGTAACAGATGAGAATGATGCAAGTCTTCCCGGTGACTATTATAAAAATAATCTTGATGTTTTTATGATGATGAGTTCTCTCAAGTATAAGACAGATGGATTTCTCGGATTTACAACTATTTTAGTCACATCAACATCAGGCAAAGATAATAAAATTCTCGACTCAAATAATTATTCTCTGATGGATTTGAGTGTTAATCAGTCAATAAATTTTAAACACATTCCTTTTTCGATTAACGCGGGAGTTTCTTATAACACAAAAAATTCTAACAATGATAAATTTAATACAACAGGAGTTAACATCTCCGGAACTTATACATTGTTTGAAATTTGGAGTAACACTCTCGGCTTAAACTATCTCAGAGAAACTGACAAAAATAAAAAGTTATCTCTTGTGTTCAGCACAGGTCTTCCAATTTTAAATTTAGGAGATTTATTCATAAATGCCGAACAGAATTTTTACTCTGAAGATGTTTTCAGATACGGAGATAATGACGATTTTGTTTTAACTGCGACAATATCAAAAAGTTTTTAAATTTTATATACTGTAGTTTTTAATTGGTTAAATCCCGCCACTAACAAAGGGAGAAAAAATTTTCTTCCTTTGTTTTTTTAATCTAATCTTCAAAGTTAAATTGATTATTTTTGTATAAACTACGATTTGAAAAAAAAGAATTTAACGGTAAATATTAACTTTGATTACAAATCGCTCATATCAGGAGCAATTGACCGAAGAATTCTCCGCGAATCAATTGTTAAATCATCTGCAATATTATTAATCTCAGCACCTTCAGGTTTTGGAAAAACATTTTTACTCGCAGGATACTTGAATGATACAAACCCCGATTTTATTTATTACGAACTTTCCGGTGCAGATTCCCATCTCATAAATTTTTTATCTTCTCTTATTAATGGATGTGAATTAAATACAGAAATTTCCGGAGAAATTAATAACACAATTCAAAAAAATAAATTAAAACTTTCAAAATATTCAAAAGAATCATACTCATTATTACAAAATATTTTAACGGAGTTAATATCAGAATTATCCAAAGAAGTTTTTATAATTGAAAACTGTGATTACATAAAATCTGAGTTGTGGTTCAAACATTTTTTAAAAATCATCGCAGAACTTTCATTAAAAAACAAAAAATTTATTTTCACAGGTATTGATATTCCAACAGGATTATTTCTTTACCCTGTATCAAAAGGTGTATTCACTGAGTTAAGAAAAGATAAATTTGATCTGACCATTGAAGAAATAAAAAACTTTGCATATAAATTATATAATTTAAAAATTAACGATTCCGAATGTTTAGTAATTAAAGATATTACATCAGGTTGGATAACGGGCTTGCATCTTATATTTCATAATTATGAACAGGGTTTAAAATCCGTAAAAAGAAATCACATTTCTCTGCTTAACGAATATTTCAGAGAAGAAATAATTTCAAGTTATGATAATGTAACGACCGAGTTGTTATGCAAATCTTCTTTTCTTGATGAGATAAATGAATCTCACTCCCTATTGCTGAATTCAAAAAAAGATATTCCTGAAATATTTAAATCCCTCAGTGCAAAAAACCCTTTTATATATTTCAATTCAGCAACAAACAGTTATTATTTTAATAAAACATTCAAAACTTTTCTGCAATCAGAACTTAAAAATTATTTAACATCAAAAAATTATAAAATTTTTATTGATGCAATTGCTAACTATCACTTACAAAACAAATCATATACAAAATCTCTTGAGTTATTTATTCTAAACGGAAATACAAAATCAGCGGTAAATATAATTTCATCAATTTCATTGGAGTTATTCCGTAACAATGATTTTTATATCGTTAACAATTGGTTTGCATTGATAAAAACTTCAAACATTAAAATTGAAAAAGAACTGCTGTATATCAAAGCATTGCTTTATAAAAATTATTTTCAAAATTATGATTACTCAATTTCTCTTTTTAAAGATTTTATTAAAAATGCTTCAAATAACGATTTAAAAAAATATAAAGCAATTGCACACATCGCCGAAATATTTTTAAATATAAATGATTTCAAATCAGCGATTTCAATTCTTAAAAAATCTTTATCTCATTGCCCTGAAAAATATAAACCCTTCATTTTATTCAGGTTACATTCGGTGAATTATAAACTTAACGATTATTCTAAATGTAAAGTTTTACTCTCGGAGGCTCTCGAAAATATTAACAGACAAAAATCATTATCTCCTGAATTTCATTCGCTTAAAATGAATATAATTAACGCTACCGGAAATATCTGTTTGCTAAATGGGGAACTTAATGATTCACTCGTTTATTATAAAAAAGTTTTGGATTCATCGGAAAATGAATATAATAAAACACAGACCTTACTAAACATTTGTGAAGTATATTCTAAATCAGGAAACTTTATTGAAGCATTAAAAATCATTAATGAACTAAAAACCATTGAGAAATTATTTCTAATCCCTGAACTT
>DOWN01000058.1 GCA_003519545.1 Bacteroidota bacterium | reverse complement strand
AATGATCCCTTTGTAAAAGAAATAAAAATTACTCAATACAGATTTGCAAAAAATTCAGCAATTGTTGATATTCTTAAATCAGCATTAAAATTCGGGAAAAAAGTTTTACTCTTTTCAGAAGTGAAAGCAAGATTTGATGAGGAATTAAATCTCAAATATTCGGAAGAATTGAAAGATGCCGGTGCTGAAATTATTTATAGTTTACCGGGACTCAAAGTTCATTCTAAAATCGCTTCAGTAACACGTCTTGAAAATGACGGCGAGAAAAAATATGTTTATATCTCAACAGGAAATTTTAATGAAAACACTTCGAAAATTTATACTGACATAGCATTATTTACTTCCGACAATGAAGTAACTGAAGATACTGAAAAAGTTTTTAAAATTTTAAAAACAGGAACTGTTACAAATAATACACCCGAACCAAAGATTAATGAAAATTTAGCGTCTAATGCAAATGATATTCAAACTGAAACTCCTGAAGTTAATATTAAAGATTTAAAGAATACTGAATTTAAACAATTACTTGTTTCCGGATTTAATATGAGGAAGTCTTTTATAAGACTTATTGAAAGTGAAATTGAGAATGCTAAGTCAGGCAAAGAATCTTTTATCATCGCAAAGATGAATTCACTTGAAGATAAAAAAATTATAAACAAGTTATATCAGGCAAGTCAAGCGGGAGTGAAAATTAAATTGATAGTGAGAGGTATCTGTTGTTTGATTCCCGGAGTTCCCGCATTGAGTGAAAATATTAAAGTGATCAGCATTGTTGACAGATTTCTTGAACATTCAAGAGTTTACATTTTTTATAACGACGGAAACCCTTTGATTTATTTATCTTCTGCCGACTGGATGAAAAGAAATTTATCAAGAAGAATTGAAATTGCCGTTCCGGTAAATCAAAATAATCTCAGAACTTATTTAATAGATGTGATTAATCTTCAACTTAAGGATAATGTTAAAGCGAGAATAATTAATCCTGAACAGGATAATTCAGATTTAAACAAAAGTGTAGCGGAAGATTTAAGATCACAAATTGAGATATCTAATTATCTGAAAAATTTAAAATAAATATTTCCTTTTTATTTCTCGACCGAGTATAAAACAGTTTCTTCTTCCTTACCTTTAAGTTTAAAAGAACCTAAATTTATAAATTTAAATCCGGATTTATCTATAAGAGAATTATACAAACTCTCTGAAATTAATATTTGTTTATCAAGTTCTTTAGCCACTGATTGTATTCTTGCCGTTGTATTCATTACATCTCCGTGAAATACAATTTCTCTTTTTGAATCTCCTACTTCACCTGTAACAACTTCTCCGCAATGAAGACCTGCTTTATTAGAAGGAACAACTCCAAAATATTCTTCGTATTTTTCTTTTAGCTCGAATATTCTGTTTTTTATCTCAAAGAAACAATTTATACAATTATTATCTTCCAGTCCTTTTTCTTTTTTCCAACTGATAATAACTTCATCACCTGCATACTGATATATTTCACCTTTGGATTCAACTATAGGGTCGTTTATATCATAGAAATATGCATTCATAAATTTATGATAATTCTTTGCACCGAACTTTTCGGCAGTTTGAGTGGATGAAACCAAATCAAGAAACATAAAAATTCTTTCTTCTGTTTTTGGTTTATGATATTTACCCGTAATATAATTTACAAGTACTCCCCTGCCCATAAGATTGCTTACCTGAATAAAGAAAACAACATTTGATATGGCAAATACTGCAGCAATGAAAATATATCTGAAGTCACCGTAAAATAAAAAATGAAAAAACTTATCAGTGGACATCATATCAAAAAATCCCATATCATTTACAAAACTTTCATGTGCCACCCAAATAATTATAACCGTTACACAAATCAAATCAATATAAAAAATCAATCTGATTACAACAGTCAAAATAAATCTGTATTTTTTAAAAAATGCGGGGAAAATGAAAAGTTCAAATATTGCACTCAGAGATAAAACTAAAAATCCGCCGAGCATACCCTTTATCACTCTGTCAAATTCGTATCCAAAAAAAAATACAACCAGAACGGGTCCTAAAAGCAAACCGGAGAGTGCGAAACCGGAAGCAGTAATTATTTTATCTTTAGTTTTTTGTGAAAGCATATTTAAAATAATATTCCACTTCCGACATATATCTTCAATCCCGAATTTGAAGACGCGAGATTAACCCCTAAATTTAACATACGGTCTAAATAAGACATCCAAATGCCTCCTCCGATTGACGTATTGAAAACACTGAAATTATCATTGTCTGTATAAACACTTCCCGCATCACAATATCCCGAAATTCCCAAAACTCCCGGAACCAATAAATTGACCACACCTAATGGAATTCTCAGTTCCACCTGTGAAAAAATACTTCCCTTTCCTGCAAAACGGTATTCGTTATATCCTCTCAGTGAATTTATACCTCCTAAAAAAGCAGAACAGTAAAATGGAAAATCTCCTGAATTAAACTCTCCTACGGTTCTAATTGCAAACACAATAGGTTTATTCCAGTTGTTTGAAAAATAATGACGCATTTCAATTCTTCCATTTAGAAAATTATTTTTTGTATGACCTATATCTCTATTATAAGATGTTGATAAATCCAGATAAAATCCTTTATATGGCTCTATTTCATTATCCCTCAAATCTAAATTAAAATTCAAACCTGTTTTTAAAAGTTTCGATTCAGAAAAATTCATAGTTAGCGAATTTGCAATACTTCCTGATTTAGATCTGTTCATCTTAAATTCTTCATATCCAAATGAAAATTTAATTGATGATTTTCCTGATTTAAAATCTTTAAATTCATATTGCAATTCAGGAGTGGCAACTATCAATTGATTAACGACGTTATATAATCCATCATCAAAATTTGATTTAAGCAAAATAGTCTTATTTCCAAACCCATAAAATCTGCTTACACTTAATTCATCAAATGCTAAATTCAAGTTTATCTTAAACGGTTTAACTATATTATAAAACTCACCGTTATACTCTATCGCGAAACTTTTAAGTGAAGTTGAGTAAGAGCCGGTTAGTTTCATTTTATATTCAAATGGATCATATCTGAATCCATATTTATATAAAATTGGTCCCGTTCCTAATATAATCCCTTCATCAGGATTATAACCGGAAGCAAATGCCAATCTCCAGTCATATCCTCTGTTTTCAGTTACAGGTTCAAATTTTTCCACTTCATCATTGGATCTTACAAACTCATCATAAATCACTTCCACATTATCACCGGAATTTTTTACTGATTTAATATTTTTATGGTAAACTTTTACATTTCCTCCAAAATTATTTTCAAACTTCAAATCATCTTTTTCTTTTACAATTCTTATTAAAATATTATCATTTAGCGGTTTACTTTTATCTCCTAATGAAACAAAATCTTCATTTTCCAAAAGATAAACTCTAAGTTCATCCGTTACATCGGGGCAAAATTTTCTGTCAAAAAATGGTTTATCTTTTTTCTTCCCGTCATCTTTACTTATCTCATAAAGTCTTAGGTGAATACAATCTCCTTCACCGTTAACAATTTCCAGATATTCTTTTTTATTACTTCCATATACATCGGCAACTTTATTAATCAGATCAAAATATTCTTCTTTTGCTAAATCTATTTTATCTCTTCTTGATTTAATCATATTAAATAATTCATCCCCACGTAACTTTATCCATTCAGCAGGCATTTTATTTACTGTATTTCTAATAACTTCATCTGTTACATTTTTTTTAACAAGTGAAGCAAGAGAATCCCAGTCTTTTTTATTAACCGCCGGTAAAAATCTTCTGTCAACATATCTTCCGTTAAATGTTAAGTCATACATCGAAGGATAATTATCCCCATATCCTTCAATTTGTGTAATTGCTCTTCCGACTATCATAGGAATTAATCCGTCATAAAGACTGAATGCCTGGTCTCTGTCTCTCGGTATAGGTTTCCAAAAAGTTTTTCCTCCGTCTTTATATCCTGCCCATAACCATTGATCGTAATGTCTGTCCCAATCACCTACAAGAATATCTATCAGTCTGACTTTTAAAAATTCTTTGCTGTCAACTTGTTCATCATTATCTTTTTCAAGCCGTTTATAAAGTTTTAAAGTTTCTGTAATTTTATCTGCCTGTCCGAAAGATAATTCAACATCTGGAGAGTCATCCGGATTTTCTTCCATTGTTCCGAGCAAATCTCCGAAGTCTTTTTTGTATTCATCCGGTAATTCATCTTTAGGTAAAAACATTGGGACAGGTTTAGAATTTAAAATTCCCATTACATCAAGTATTTCAGATACGATAACCGGAGATAACGGATGGGAAGCACTTATCTGATCTTTCATTAAATCAGCAATAAATGTTTCCTGCAAGTCAGGTTGTAAAACTTTTCTCGGGTCTTTGTTAATTGATCTGAATTTATATTTCTTTCCGTTTTTTGATTGGAATCTTAAACTTTTTGTCTGTAGCCCTCCCCCTTTTTTAATCGGAGTCAATCCGCCTTCAAATTCATTTAATTTTAATTTCTCAACTTTAAAAGAAGTCGTCCATAAATCTCTCCAGTGTTTTCCGAGAAAAATTTCAGAAAAACCTGAAATATCATATTCCTCTCCCGCAACTACTGTGATGCTGTCATTTACAGGATTAAATTCAAAGCCGCCACTATGATTTTGAGAATAAATTTTTACGGAAGTAAAAAGAATGCACAAGAGAACAGAAAACAAAATTTTATTTGCTTTCATTATTATATTTTAATATTAATGATTAATTTTCAATTTCCTTTTTTTAAATAAACAACAAAGTTACCGTCACCATCTTTACCTTCATTTGATATATATAAATTACCTGATTTATCAAAGGTAATTCCTTCCGGTTGAGCATGAACTTTACCGGGTAAATCTTTAAATCCTAAAACTTCTCCGATTCTGCTTACTTCTGCAATTGCATTACCTGTAGATGAAATTATGAAAAATGTATTTGTCGTTGGATTTAATCTGATACCTGACGGATGAAAATCTTTTTTATATGATTCGAAATTAATCAAAAATTTCGGATTCATATCAAGAGTTTTTGTTTTTAAATCAAATATATAAAATCCCTTTTCTTTATCAAAAACATTTTCAGTTCCCATACCTTTACAAGCAAGTAAAAAAGTTTCAGTTTCCGGGTCATAAGTCATCCCTTCTATATCATTGGCAGTGTTCAGTTTAGTTTTATATTCAACAAAATCAACTTCCTCGCCGTCGTTACCTTCTTTAAATTCGTAAATATCTCCTTTGGAAGTAACGAGATATAAAAATCCGTTAGCATAAGCAATATCTTCAAAATCTTTTTCAGGTTTATCTTTTAAATAAAAAGTTTTTTTAATCGCTCCCGTTTCTGTATCAATTTCAAAAATACTACCGAGTTCATCATTATGGCCGAACATTCTTCCTTCATCTGTGATAACAATTCCCGACACTTCTTTGAGGGGTTTTGGTAAATTTATAACTTTAATATCTTTATTTTCGATTTCATAAAAACCTAAATTTCCCGTCGGATAAGATTTTTTTTCTTCTTTGTCTTTTTTGTCCTTTGATTCATCTTTTCTTTTTCCACATGAAGAAAATCCCAAAGAAATGATTAATAATACAATAAATACTTTCAACA
>DOWN01000214.1:7903-8955 GCA_003519545.1 Bacteroidota bacterium | reverse complement strand
ACCCTGGCAAATACTGTATTAAAAGAATTTTTTGAAAAATAATAATACGGTTAATTTAAATTCAAAATTGATAAATGAATTAATTTGTTTTCATAAGTAAGTTCAAATCCCGTTAATATTTCTGAATCAAATCTCTTCTCAGTGCCGGCATCAACTCCGGGATAGAGTTTGTAAGGTTCATCCAAATATGATTTTATAAAATAATTAAATGAATCAGTGCATTTTTTCTCATCAAAATTTTCAATTCTTTCAATCTGATATACATCAGGAATAATTCCGTTTATTAATTTTGAAAAATGATGTTTTGCCAATTCTTGATTATTTAATGCTTCAATTGAAATCAGTTTATTATTTTTATAAAATGCAAACCCGGTTGAATTTTCTGTATATTTAAATTTATTGCCAAATTCTTTGAAGTTATTTTTATTGTTTTCTATTAAATCTGAATAGGAACTTGTTGATGATTTTAAATTATATGAAATTGAGTATTGACTTACAGTATCCCAAACCAAACCTTGATTTGCATCATAACTACTTGGATTTGATAATTTATTTTTTGTTACCTGTTGATTCATCTTTTTTCTCATTTCAATTGGTTTTGAAAATTCTTCAGGTTTAAATTTATCACTGTTAAATCTCCACCTTCCGGCTTCTACACAGCTGACAGGTATCACCACTTTTTTATTTGGATACATCAATATAGAAGTATTCAAAGTTCTGTTTTGCTTTGCACCTCTAAGTATATCACCATCAGCAAAAAATACAAATTCATCAGTTTTGTTAATTGCCAAAATATGCGAAACTCTTCCTGATGTATCAATCTCTGATACTTCAACTTTATCAGTATTAATTGCATCATCTCCATTTAGTATTTTCATTACATTTAAAGGTTCATAATCAAACTGCATAACTGATAAAGCTTTAAAGTGATCCAGTGATTTAATTGTCGTTTTCATTTTTTCTCCTTTTTTTTAATTTCTACAAATTAAAAATATTTTCCTTCAGAAAGTATTTAGGAAATGTTTTGGAAATATTTTTTGTAAAATTAATAT
>DOWN01000214.1:321-7829 GCA_003519545.1 Bacteroidota bacterium | reverse complement strand
GCAAAAAAAATCCCGTTTACTTCCAATAGTAAACGGGATTTAAAATAAAAACTTATATATAAATTTATGTTATTTAATTAATGTCATTCTCTTTGTTTGAATAAAATTATTCGCTTCCAGTCTGTAAAAATAAATTCCTGAGTTTAATCCTGATCCGTTAAAATCAATTTTATATGTGCCTTTTACTAAATTTGCATTTACTAAACTTGAAACTTCTTTACCTAATACGTCAAATACTTTTAATTTTACAAAACCGTTTTCAGGAATTGTAAATTCTATTGTAGTCTGTGGATTGAATGGATTTGGATAATTATTTTTTAAACTGTAATTCTCAGCAATAGTGTTAAGCATAACAGGGGTTATACCTGTAAGTGTTTGAGGATTATATTTATCTACATATTGAAAATTTGATCTTACGATAATTGTTCTTATGGATGCACCTGTCGTTCCGTCTATTTCATGTACACCCGCAGCATTTGTCACTATATAATTACCGTTTGGTAATCTCCAGCAACCTCTTAAACCCGTTACGGACTGAAAAGTATTTATAACATTAGTTCCTGTAGAGTCTGTTATCAATAATCCTGATGTTGTAGTACCTGTAAAAAATGCTGTTGCAATATTTCCGTTTGATAATCTGATTATCTGTTGTGCAAAACTGAGTGATGATACAATAAAATTATCAATGTATGTTCCGTTAAGATCAAACCTTGTAACATCTGCTGTGCCACTTGAATTAGAAACCAAGATATCATTTGTTCTTACGACTATTCCAAATGGACTGCTTAAATTTGTTGTAATAAATGCACCTATGTGATTTCCGGCTGTGTCAAACTGTTGAATAGTATTCTGACTCGCACCTGACCCGACAGTAACAAGAGTATTCCAGTTATTTCTGAATCCCATTCCTCTTATGTTATCAAGTATTGCCGTATTAACTCCTGTTGAAGGTGCAAAAATATTTATATAATTTCCTAAAGTATCAAATCTTTGAACTACATCTGAAATCTGATCAGAAACCAAAATCCTTTTTGAAATATGTAACGATGCCTGTTTAGGACTTTGTAATTGAGGACTTGTTATAGGAATAAAATTAGTATCCACCAAGTCTCCTGTCTCACCGTCAAAAGCAAAAACTTTATCTGACCATTCAGGGATCATTAATAATCCGGATAATCCTCTTGAATTAGATAACTGAACATCATAAACCCCTTTTGTATTATCAACGACTCTTCCGTCACCAAAAACTAATTTAGAATTCGACAAATTAAAATTATCTTTAACTTGAGCGTAATACATAACTGAAGTGTTTTCAAAAATATTTAACAAATTTCTGATAACAGCATAAACTAACTGTCCGTTTTCAACACCTTTAGCGAGAATCAATTTTTTATCTGAAGTGTAAATCTCAAAAGGTATATTTTGATTTTTTGAAATTTGTTTTATCTCACTCAATATCTTTGGATTTCGCTCAAAATTTTCCATAAGTTCAGTAAAACTTATTGAAGGATTCGAGTAAACCATCGGTGAAATCAATACAAACATAATTAAAACTTTAAAAAACTTCATTTTTTACTCCTGTTTGAATTTTAGTTTATTAGAATACTAAATTTACTATAAATTTCATTGTTTAAAAATACTATTTTTGGTATTTTTACAATTCCTTAAAAAACGGAGCGTAGCGTAGCCCGGTTATCGCGCCAGATTTGGGATCTGGAGGTCGCAAGTTCGAATCTTGCCGCTCCGACTTTCAAAACCGGTAAAAACCCTGAATTTCATTCAGGGTTTTTTTATTTCTAAAAGATATACATATTTGTAAAAATTGAGAAAATTTGTATAAATTTTTTATCAGACCTGTATTTTTTTTATTTGATGCCGAATCAATTCATAACTTCGTTTTATTTTTAATTTCTAAATTCAATTTTCTTCTTCCCATATTTTCCGCTATTTATAATCCAAAAATAAAAAATAATGTTTCTATTGCGGGATTAAAATTTAATCATAAATTAGGACTCGCGGCAGGATTTGATAAAAACGGTGTCGCCATAAGATTCTGGGATGCAATTGGTTTTTCTCATATTGAAGTTGGAACTGTTACTCCTTTGCCTCAACCCGGAAATCCTAAACCAAGAATTTTCCGTTTACAGGGTGATTATGCTTTAATAAACAGATTAGGTTTTAATAATAAGGGTGCTATAGAAGTCAGATCAAATATTTTAAAAGCAAAACCTTTATTAAAAAACGGATTGATTATTGGTGTTAATATCGGAAAAAATAAAGATACTCCGATTGATAAAGCTTCCGATGATTATGTAAAATGTTTTTCTATGCTTAATGATGTCGCAGATTATTTTACTGTTAATATTTCCTCTCCAAATACAAAATCATTGAGAGATTTACAGAATAAATCTTATCTTTCTCAGTTACTATCCGAAATTCAAAATAAAAACCGGGAGTTGAATAAAATTCTCAAACCGGTCTTTTTGAAAATTGCACCTGATTTAGAAACTGAAGAATTATCTGCTATTTATGAAATAGTTAATTTATATAAACTTTCAGGAGTAATTGCTACAAACACAACTGTATCAAGAGAGAATTTGAAAATTGATCCAATACAAGAAGGTGGATTAAGCGGAAAACCATTGAAACATCATTCAGATAAAATTCTTAATGAACTTAATGATTTAAATTTAAAATATCAAAATAAGGAGTTAAATTTGATAGGAGTCGGTGGTGTGTTTTCGAAAAATGATTTTAATGATAAATGTAAATTAGGTGCCGGATTAGTTCAGATTTATACCGGTTTTATTTATGAAGGTCCTTCAATAATTAAAAAAATTTTAATCTATTAATCTAATATGTCTTTAACTGATTCTCCTGTAACGATTACTTTGATTTTTGCTAATGTTGCAATCTCTCTCTGGGCTTTATACTCTAACCCTATTTATTTTACTAAATTCGCCGAGTGGCCTTATCAGATTGTTTATAATAAATCCGTTTATCAGATTATCACATCTGCGTTTCTTCATGCAAATCTTCCGCATTTATTTTTTAATATGCTTGCTTTATTTTCTTTCGGACTAACGCTTGAACAATTTTGGAATTCTCAATTCGGATTTTTAAATGGTAGTTTAATTTTTTTATCTGTTTATTTTGTTTCGTTACTTGTAGGTTCTTTGTTTACAGTGCTATTGCATTATAAAGACCCTAATTATGTCGCGGTTGGTGCTTCAGGTGCAGTTTCCGGTGTGGTTTTTTCTTATATAATTTATTCACCGACAAGCACAATTTTTGTTTTATTTTTCCCGATGCCTGCATGGTTATTTGCTGTGTTATGGATTGCATTTTCAATTTATGGGATGAAAAGTAAACTCGGGAATATAGGACACGAAGCACATCTCGGAGGTGCAGCAGCAGGTTTTTTATTTACACTTTTTTTTATTCCCGGTGCTATGCAAATTTTTTTAAGTCATTTTTCTTAATTAAAAATTAATATTGAATATCTTCGTTCTAAAAGAAATTAATGATAATCGAATCCCTCTCTCTTCTGAGATTATCAAATCATATATCTCTCTGAAATCAGATGTCCTTATTCAAAAAGATGCTGGATTTAATTCTTTTCAGTCAGACGAAGATTTCATTAAAGCAGGTGGAAAAATTTCTGATTTAAATGAACTTGTTAATTCTGAAATTACTCTTTGTGTGGATATGCCTGATGAAGTTATAATTTCTAAATTAAAAAATGAATCAGTCTTAATCGGTATTCTGAAACCGGTACAAAACAAAAATTTAATATCTTTAATTAACGATAAAAAAATTACTTCTTTTTCATTGGAATACCTTCCGAGAACTACTCGTGCACAGATTATGGATGTATTATCATCTCAGGCAAATATTGCAGGGTATAAAGCAGTATTAATGGCCGCTAATCATTTGCCATCTTATTTCCCTATGCTTACAACTGCCGCGGGAAGTATTCCTCCCTCTAAAGTTTTGATTATCGGTGCCGGTGTTGCCGGCTTACAGGCAATTGCAACAGCAAGAAGATTAGGTGCTGTTGTTGAAGTTTTTGATACACGTTCTGCCGTTGAAGAAGAAGTTAAAAGTCTCGGTGCTAAGTTTATTAAAGTCGAAGGTGCAAAGGAAGATAAAGAAGCAGGTGGATATGCAATTGCTCAGTCTGAAGATTTTTTAAAAAAACAAACTGAGATGATTCATAATCATTCTTTGAAATCTGATGTTATAATTACAACGGCGCAAATTCCCAATCAAAATGCACCTCTCCTTATTTTTAAAGATACAGTAAATCAAATGAAAAAAGGTTCTGTAATTATTGATTTAGCAGCTTCCACAGGTGGTAATTGTGAACTTACAATAAATAACGAAACTGTAAATCATAATGGTGTAACAATTATAGGAAATTCAAATCTTGCTTCTCTTTTACCTAAAGATTCTTCCAAATTACTCGCAAAAAATTATTTTAACTTTGTTAAATTATTTTTAAATGACGGTTTAATTAATTTGAATTTTGATGACGAAATTATAAGTGCTTCCTGTATTACTCATAATGGACAAATTTTAAAAAATTTATGATAGAAAATATTATTAATTTTCTTAGCTCTAATATTGATGCAATTTATATTATCATTCTTTCAATTTTCCTTGGCATTGAAGTAATTTCTAAAGTTCCATCAATACTTCATACTCCTTTAATGTCAGGTGCAAATGCTATTCATGGTGTTGTTATTATCGGAGCAATAATTGTAATGGGGCTTGCGGATAGCAACGATATTGTATCGTTGATTCTTGGATTTCTTGCTGTTGTTTTTGGTACTTTAAATGTTGTCGGTGGTTTTGTTGTTACAGATAGAATGTTGGAAATGTTTAAAAAGAAAAAATAAAATTGAATATTCTCGAAATTTCATATTTAATTTCTTCTGTTACTTTCATTCTCGGATTGAAAATGCTTTCAAATCCTGAATCAGCTCGAAAAGGAAATCTCATCGCTGCTGCCGGAATGACATTGGCAATTTTTACCACCATTTTTTTGTATGAATCACCTGCAGGTAAACCACTGGGAAATTATGTTTGGATTTTTGGTGGTATAGCCGTAGGAACTTTAGCAGGTGTTGTAGCCGCTAAAAAAGTTCAAATGACGGCAATGCCTCAGATGGTTTCTCTTTTTAATGGTCTCGGTGCATTGTGTGTCGCTATAATTTCTTTTCTTGAATATTTACATTTTCCGGATGAACAATTTTCTGATTCGTTTAATGTTAGATTATTAATAATTTTAGCCGGCTTGGTTATCGGATCTGTATCTTTCTCCGGCAGTATCATTGCTTATGGAAAACTTGAAGGTAAAATAAAAGATTTTCATTTTCCGTTCCATCAGTTTATTAATTTAGTTTTTCTTCTTATCATTTTAATCATGTTAATAATTCCTGTTGCTGGTATCAGTCATGATCTTTCCTTTTTATTTATAATTACATTCCTGTCAATTGTTTACGGTTTATTTTTTGTTTTCCCGATTGGTGGTGCTGATATGCCTGTTGTAATTTCTTTGTTAAATTCCTTTACTGGAATTGCAGCAGCTCTCGGAGGTTTCTTATATGATAATCAAGTAATGCTAACCGGAGGTATTTTAGTTGGCTCATCCGGTACTATACTTACTATCCTGATGTGTAAAGCAATGAACAGATCACTATGGAATGTAGTGATTGGAACTTGGAATGCGAGCGCTGTCAGTTCAGGAGCAAAAACTACAACGGGTTCTATCAAAGAAATTTCAATTCAGGATACTGCTGTATTGATGAGTTATTCTAAATCAGTTGTTATCGTTCCGGGTTATGGTCTTGCGGTTGCACAGGCACAGCATACTTGTAAAGAACTTGAGCAACTTTTGGAAGAAAAAGGAGTTGAAGTAAAATATGCGATTCATCCGGTCGCTGGCAGAATGCCAGGGCATATGAATGTTCTGCTTGCCGAAGCAGATGTATCGTATGATAAATTATTGGAAATGGATGAAATTAATCCTGAGTTTGTTAAAACTGATGTTGTTCTAATTCTCGGTGCTAATGATGTAGTTAATCCTGCCGCACTTACAGACCCTTCTTCTCCGATTTACGGTATGCCGATTCTTGAAGTAATTAATGCAAAAAATATAATTGTAAATAAACGTTCTATGAGTGCCGGGTATGCGGGCATTGATAATGAATTATTTTACAATGATAAAACAAAAATGCTTTTTGGTGATTCTAAAAAAGTTCTCGGCCAACTTGTCAACGAAATTAAAACTCTTTAATTTATTAACACTTCAATTTTTTCCTTAATCCAGTAATTTCTTATTTGGCTATACATTTTAGTAAGTTCAAACTTCATATCTTCACGCTCCTTACTATCACTTTTTACATATTTAAGTAATAATTTTATTCCCTTTTTAAAATCTTTACCCGATTCAATAATTCTTACTGAAACTTTTTTATTCGTAATCAAATAATTATTTAATGCGTTAACTCCATGAATTAAATTTTCTATATACTCAGGTTTTTTAAATGATAATTCATAATAATTTTTTAATTGCAAAGTTCTTAAATCATAGTTCATAAAATCATTATCAGATTTAATTTTTAAAATTTCTTCGTTTGATTTTTCATATTCGCCGTCGGCATTATATAAAAAAGCCAAAGCAAAACCTTTCGCTATCTCCTGCTCAGTTTCATTCAAATACTTTAAATGAGAAATATAAAATTCCTTTGCCCATTTTATATCTTTAACTCTGAGAGAAATTAAAATTGACATTTTGAAGTTTTGAATATTAAAATGTTTGAAACCAGTCGTCACAAGTGTTTTCTTTGACGTAACAAATTTAATTAAATCAAACATTTCATTTATAAACTTATCTCTTGTTTTACCGCTGATAAAATTATTTATCATAGTATAAAAAAGTGTTCTCTCCCCTTTGTTTAACTCCGGATAAATTTCTTTGTAAGTATGTATTAATGGAACTATAAATTTCTCTTTCTCTTTTGCTTCTGATAGCAAAGCAAGTATATATAAATTTAATTTTGTTTTTTTATCTGCGTTGTAATTCTTAAATTCAACAAGAACTTTATCAAAATCAATATTTTTGATCAGCAGATTCAATAATAACTTTTTATCAGGGTAAACTTGCTCAAGATCTCTTACTTTAAAACTGTTTAAAAAATAATTAGATAAACCTATAAATAATTTGCTGATGTTTTCACTTTGAGAAATCATCAATTCAAGAATTCTATCATACCTACCCTGCATTGCTAAAGCCGCAAGCAACATTGTATCCATCATATAGAGCTGATAATATAAATTTTGATCTTCATACATTCCGATACTTTTCTTTTTATAAATATCATATTGCTTTTCTATTTGTTTGTTTAGTCCGTTGTAATTCAATTTAGATATCAAAGAAAATCTGTAATAATATTCGTTATTAAAAATAAATTCGACAGCAAAAAAATCTTCAAGAGATTTGT
>DOWN01000214.1:0-201 GCA_003519545.1 Bacteroidota bacterium | reverse complement strand
TTAAAAATAAATTCGACTGCAAAAAAATCTTCAAGAGATTTATTGAGTTCTGAATTTAACGTATTAATGAGTTTTGAATTATTTTCATTAATTCCGGTGAGATATTTCTTCATAATCTGATTTTTATTCAGATTAAAACCGGGATAATATTTCAACAAAAATTCAAAATATTTTAATAAATTTCTTCCTCTGTTAAAATAC
>DOWN01000007.1:10001-10391 GCA_003519545.1 Bacteroidota bacterium | reverse complement strand
GTTCACTGATACGATAAGACAAATTTTTAATTATATAATTTATAATTTTAAACTGATAACACTTGATAAACCGACAAAGGATTATGAAGAATTTGTAAAACATTTAAATAATCCCGTAACAATTTTTAATAAAAAAGAAAAACATTAAAACAAATTTTACACAATGAGTAATTATGCAGTAATAATGGCAGGGGGAGTTGGGACGAGATTTTGGCCCAAAGGGACAGTGAAACATCCGAAACAATTTTTAAAAATCGGAGACGGCAACTATTCAATGATTCAACAGACATTTAAAAGACTTGAAGGACTTGTAGCAGATGATAAAGTATTTGTAGTTACAAATGTAAACTATAAAAACGAAGTTCACAAACAACTTCCAAAAATTCCCGA
>DOWN01000007.1:9561-9824 GCA_003519545.1 Bacteroidota bacterium | reverse complement strand
AGAAACACAGCACCCTGTATAGGACTTGCTGCGTTGTTTATAAAACAGTTTGATCCTGAAGGAAATATAATAGTTTTACCTGCTGATCATATTATAAAAGATGTAAGCGAATTTCAGAAAATTTTAAAATGTGCGTTAAAATTTTCAAAAGACAACGGAGGAATAGTAACTTTAGGAATAAAACCTACTGAACCATCAACAGGTTACGGATATATACAGTTTGATCCGGATAAAAAAATTGATATTAGTTTAAACGGAGATGA
>DOWN01000007.1:448-9431 GCA_003519545.1 Bacteroidota bacterium | reverse complement strand
GAAAGCGGAGATTTTTTATGGAATTCAGGTATGTTTATTTTCAGAACAGACATTATACTGAATGAAATGAAGTCATCATTACCTGATATGTTCGAATCAATTTTATCACTTGAGAAACATTTATTTTCAAAAGACTTTAACAAAGAACTTGAAGATGTTTATGGACAGATAAAAGGAATTTCAATTGATTACGGTATAATGGAAAAAGCAGAGAACGTATATACAATAAAAAGTGAATTTGGGTGGAACGATGTCGGCTCGTGGGATGAAATTTATAATATAAATCAGAAAGATGAAAACGGAAATGTTATGTTTGGAAAAGCACAGGCACTTGAAAGTAAAAATTCACTTGTAATGAGTGATGCAGGATTTACAGCACTGATAGGTGTGGAAGATTTACTTGTGATTAATACAGAAAACGGATTATTAATTTGTAAAAAATCAGAATCACAAAAAGTGAAAGAAGTAGTGGAATATCTAAAGAGAAAAGGACTGGATAATTATTTATAAAGTTAAACAATTAAATTGAAATTAAATCATTTAGGTATAGCGGTAAAGTCGCTACAAGATGCAGTTCCGGTGTTTGAAAAAATATTTGGAGCGAAAGCAAGCGAAACAGAATATGTAGAAGAGCAGAAAGTTAATGTAAGAAAAATCCATTTAGAAAATATGGATATAGAACTTCTGGAAGGGACATCACCGGAATCTCCGATATCAAAATTCATAGAAAAAAAAGGAGAGGGGATACATCACTGTTCGTTTGATGTACCGGATATTTTCAAATCGCTTAGCGAACTCAAAGCAGGCGGAATAGAATTAATTAACGAAACCCCGCGAACAGGAGCAGACGATATGCTGATAGCATTTCTCCACCCGAAATCCACAAACAATATACTGATAGAACTCTCGCAGCATAAAGAGAAATAATTTTCTCATCTAATTTTAAGAAATTGAATCCACTTTCTGAAAATATAAAAGACAAACTCAGTAATTTACCAAACACACCGGGGGTTTATCAGTTTAAAGATAAAACCGGTAAGGTTTTATATGTTGGTAAAGCCAAAGTATTAAGAAACAGAGTCCGACAGTATTTTCAAAACAGACCTGCTTATACCACACGACTGGATATTCTTGTATCCAAAACAGAAGATATAGAAATTTTACAGACTGATAATGAGGTGGAGGCACTGATACTTGAACTGAATCTGATAAAAGAATTAAAACCCCGATATAATATAAACCTCAAAGATGATAAATCATACCCATATATAGTAATCACAAAAGAACCATTTCCGAGAGTTTTCCCTACACGAAAAAAAAGGTCTGACGGATCAAAATATTTTGGTCCATATACGGATGTAAAAAATATGAGGTATGCTCTGAAATCAATCAGAGATATATTTCAAATCAGATCATGTAAATTAAATCTTACAGAAGAAACAATTGCCACAGGTAAGTTTAAAGTATGTCTGGATTATCATATAAAAAAATGTGAGGGACCTTGCGAGGGCTATCAGAGCAAGGAAGAATACAACAGGATGATAACTCAGGTTGCAAAAATGTTAAACGGAAAAACAACTTCACTGATTAAAGAGTTGAATGTGCAGATGAATGAACTTTCTTCAAATTTGGAATTTGAAAAAGCCGCAAAACTTAGAGATAAAATTGAAGCTCTTGAAGTTTATTCATCAAAACAAAAAATGGTGGATGAGGAAATGACGGACAGGGATATATTTGCAATTGAGCGGGAAGATAATGATGCAGTTGGAATGGTGTTAAAAGTAAGAGACGGAAAAGTTATTGGTAAATCTCACTCATATATAAATAATGTATTGGAGAAAGAAGATGATGAGGTGATAGAAAATTTTGTAACAAATTATTATTTAAAAGCGGAGTATATTCCTGAACAGATATATCTTGAAAAAGAGATAGAAGATATTGATACATTAAAAAAATGGCTTGAGATAAAAAGAGAAGATAAGATTGAAATAGTTGTTCCTAAGATTGGAGATAAGGCAAAACTTGTGAATATGGTTAAGGCAAATGCAAAATTTGTGCTTGATGAACTAAAGATACAGAGATTAAAAAAAGAATTTATTCCACATTCACTTGAGGCATTAAAAAGAGATTTACGATTAAGCAAATTACCGAGAAGGATTGAGTGTTATGATATTTCGCATATTCAGGGAACAGATACAGTTGCTTCTATGGTGGTATTCACAGATGCAAAACCGAGAAAATCAGATTACAGAAAATTTAAACTAACAAATGTTTTAAACGAAACAGGTAAGCCGGATGATTTTTTATCAATGCGGGAGGTTATACACAGAAGATTCAGAAGATTAGATTCCGGTAATGAAAATGAATCAGGAAAAGGAGTGGAGAAAGATGAATCATTTTCTGCTGTTCCGGATTTAATTGTAATTGACGGAGGAAAGGGGCAGTTATCATCTGCGGTAAAAGTTTTGACGGATATAGGATTGGAAAAGCTGAATGTTATTGGGCTTGCGAAAAGACTTGAAGAAGTTTTTTTACCGGGAAATCCTGAAGCACAGTCAATTCCGCACACTTCAAGCGGACTGAAACTTTTACAAAGAATAAGAGATGAGGCACACAGATTCGCGATAACATTTCACAGAAGTTTGAGAAGTAAAAGAACATTTACATCTGAACTTGAGGAGATAAAAGGAATAGGAAAAACCAAAGCGGCAAACTTATTAAAAAAATTCGGATCGGTTTCAAACATTGAAAAACTTATTTCAGAAAACTTTGAAGATTTTGAAAAGCAGGCAGGTAAAAAAACAGCAGAGATTTTAAAAAATTATTTTTCAGAAAATAAATTAAAAGAAAATGAAATTTAAATTTTCACCATACATAGCAATACAGGTTCAGGAATATGACAAGGCAATAAAATTTTACAAAGATATACTCGGAATGGAATTTAAAGAAGAGAAAGGTAATGATACATATTTAAATAAAGACGGAATAAATTTTGTTTATGAAAACGGAGGAAAACCCGGAACGGTATTTTTTGAATTTTCAACAGACGATATAAATGAGGCACAAAAAATTTTAGAGCAGAACGGATGTAAAATGACACAGGAATTTTCAGAAAAATCGAAGATGTTTTCAGACCCGTTTGGAATGAATTTTCACGTTTGGGAAGAGTGATTATTTATTTTCTTCTTCTTCTTTGAATTTAATTCCCCAATCTCTTAATTTATTAATAAGCGGTATGACAGATTTCCCTCGTTTTGTCAGTGAATACTCAACACGTGGTGGAACTGAAGCAAAAATTTTTTTATTTATGAGCCCGTCTCTTTCAAGTTCTTTCAATTGCTGACTAAGCATTTTATGAGTAACCTTACCGAGAGATTTATTTAACTCACTATATCTCCATGCTCTTTCTTTAAGTCTCCAAAGGATTGGCATTTTCCATCTTCCTCCAAAAACAAAAAGAGCAAGTTCAACAGGATTATTAAAAAACTTTCCTTTAAATTCGAATCTTGGCATTTAAGAATTTTTAGTAAAATATTCTAATTCTTACAAAAAAGTAAGTATATTACAAAGAAGTGGGTAATTGAACTAAATATATATTTAAAATAATTTTGAAAAAATTATAAATTATGAGCAATCAAAACAACACATCAAAAGGTAAAATATTATTTGTAGTTGCAAATCCGACTGTATCAAGCGTCACAGGTTGGAATATAGGTTTTTGGGCAGCGGAGTTAACTCATCCATACCTGGAATTTACAAACGCAGGTTATGAAATAGAAATAGCAAGTCCACTTGGAGGAAAATTAGAGTTTGACAGTTTTAGTGATCCGGAGGATAACAGCGGATATGCGGCAAACGATTTAATTTCTCTCGGATGGAAATATTCAGCAAAACATATGGAGCTAATTAACAATTCAAAGAAATTACCGGATGTGAATGCAGATGATTATAAAGCAGTATTTTTTGTCGGTGGACAAAGTCCTATGATCACATTCAGAGGTAACAAAGAAGTTACAGATTTTATGGTTAAATTTTTTGAAAGCGGAAAACCAACTGCATTAGTATGTCATTCAACCTGTTTATTACTTGATGCGAAATATTCAAATGGTAAATATATAGTAGAAGGAAAAACCTGGACAGGGTTTGCAAATAGTGAAGAGCAATATGCAGAGAGTTTTACCGGCGGAAAGATTCAGCCTTTTTGGATTGAAACGGAGGCGGAAAAAATTGAGAATACTAATTTTATAGTTAAAGAAGCTTTCACACCTTTTGCAATTGAAGACGGAAATCTTATAACAGGTCAGCAGCAAAATAGCGGAAGTGAGGCTGCTAAATTAGTAATTAAACAACTGGAGAAATAAAATGAACATAACGATAATCGGTGCAGGAAATGTTGGAAAAGCACTCGGGGAAAATTTATCCAATTCAGGATATAAAGTAATTTTTGGTGTTAAAGAAATAAGTGAAGATTTAAAAAAGTTTATTTCAGATAAGAAGAATATATCGTTAAAAGAGGTAAAAGATTCAGTATTAAATTCGGATATAATAATTTTTTCAATTCCTCCGGAGGTTTTATTTGATGTATTAAAAGAAACCGGAGAATTGGAAAATAAAATTTTAATAGATGCCACAAACTCAATTTCAAAAAAGCCCGGAGAATTTAACACTGTTTTTGAAGCATTGAAAAAAAAATCAGGAAGTGAAAAAGTAATAAAATGTTTCAATTCAACCGGATTTGAAAATATGAGAAACCCGAGATATGGTGATATAGGAATAGATATGTTTATAGCAGGTTCAGATGAAGAGTCAAAAAAAACAGTAATAAAAATTGTAAAAGATATGGGCTTTGAAGAATGTTATGATTTTGGAGGCGATGACAAAGTTGAGTTGTTGGAAAAATTTGCATTGAGTTGGATTAATCTCGCAATATTTCAAAAGATGGGAAGAAACATTGCGTTCAAAATTCTAAAAAGATAACCTTTATATATTACGGAAAATGAATGTTTATTTATTTAAATTAAGAAAAAAATAAATAAATGTTTGTATCCTTTTTACAGTTCAAACCTGAATTCGGGAATGTTAAAGAAAACATATCCCGGATTCAAAATCTTTTTAATACTTACCTTTTAGAAAATAATCAGAAACCGGATTTACTTGTAATTCCTGAGTTAGCAAACTCAGGATATTTATTTGCTAACTTTGATGAATTGAATAATTCATCAGAGGAAGCGGGTAACGGAATTTTTTATGAATCACTTCAGAAAATTGCAGATGAAAATTTTATAAATATAGTTGCGGGTTTTAATGAAAAAGCCGGTGATGAATATTATAATTCAGCATATATAATAAGACCAGACGGAAAGTTTGATGTTTACAGAAAACTTCATTTATTTGATTCAGAAAAAAAATGGTTTAAACCCGGAGATAAACTAGGTATTTATTCAATTGATGTGAACGGAGAAAAAATTAATGTAGGTGTGATGATATGTTTTGATTGGTTTTTTCCTGAGACTGCAAGATCGCTTGCACTTGCAGGAGCGGATATTATATGCCATCCTGCAAATCTTGTAATGCCATATTGTCAGAGAGCAATGTTTGCAAGGGCATTAGAGAATCAGGTATTTACAATAACGGCTAACAGAATCGGTAAAGACATAAACGGAGATAAAGATATTTTTTTCACGGGTGAGTCTGTGATTTTAGATCCGAAGGGTAATTATTTAGCGAGAGCAAAGACTGACAGTGAAGAAATCCAAACAGTTGAGATAAATCCCTTATTGGCGAGGAATAAATTTTTAAATCCAAACAATAATATTTTTACAGACAGAAGAGTAGATGTATTTTAAACGGGTTTTTAGTTAGATTAATTAAGTAATACTTCAATATGAAAACAATTAATATAAATTCGAAAAATTTTTGTATTCGATTTTTAGTGTTAGTGTTATTAATTGCATCTTATAATAATACATCCGCTCAATTAAATTATGAATACTGGACAACTGTAGGTGGACAATCTAACAGAGACGGTCAGTTTAATGTAATCAATGTTCCAATGGGATTATCCAACACATTTAATATGCAAAATTCTATTTGGGGAATGCAAATATTTACCGGATTTTATGGATTTGCTACAACGAGATATACTTCAATTTCACCTTTAAGGGCAATAGTAGAATATAAAACTTATGGAAACAGTGTTTCCTGGAGTTATGAATCAAACGATGGTGTGTTTGTAATAATGGGATTCAGAAATGATAAAATTTATGTAAGGAATTTTAAACAAAACGGATCTGATTCTATTTTTGCTTTGTTAGTCGGAATTTCATCAACTCCGACAGTGGCTTGGAGATCACAACATACTGTAGAGAGAGGTATTATCTGGACAGCGGCGTTTGCATCAAACGGTGACTTGATAATTCCCGGATCCGGAACGAAACGTATAATGAGAATAAATCATACAAACGGAGATACGGTCTGGACAAACTCAAGAACAATTCCAAACACAGGAGCAGAATGTATATGTGTTAACGGCAATACGGTATATGCGTGGGATGGCGGACTTACAACACCAAAGACAATCATAGCGATAGATGCGACAACGGGATTATTAAAATATAAATCACAAACATTGCCGGGAGATGGAGATCAGGAAATTCCATTCACTGTATCGAAATCAGGTATTGTATATGCAATCAGAGACGGAGGTTTGCTTTATGCACTTCGGGATACAGGAACAGAGTTTAATCTTTTATGGAGTAAACCTGTGACACATCCGGTGGGGACTTATTCTCAGATAGGAATAAATTTTGACAGTACAATTTATATACCATCGGGAAGAAAAATATTGAGATTAAACCCGACGAACGGAGCGACAATAGATTCATCAGTTGATTTGGTAACATCGGGAAATATAAATCCGAGATTTGCGTTTACAAGAAACGGGAATGTTTATATCGGTAACGGTGCATCCACACCATCTGAAGGAAAATATTTTAAGTTCACATCAAATCTTCAAAGTTTATTATGGTCAGATGATTCACCATATAATTATTACAGCGGTCCGACAATGGGGTTTGGATTTACAAATCCTCACGGAGGGACAGGCGGATTATTATATACCGGTCAGGGTACAGAAGTAAAATATAAATATGATTTTGTTACAAGTGTAGAACCAAACGGTTTGTCTGAATTAAGAAATTTTAAACTGAATCAAAATTATCCGAATCCATTTAATCCGGAAACAAAAATTTCATTTTCAATATATGAAGCAGGTTTAACACGGCTTGAGATTTTTAATTCACAGGGAAAATTAGTGAGAACCGTAATTAATCAATATTTAATTCCCGGAGAATATAATTATAAATTCAATGGAAACGATTTAACTTCAGGAGTTTATTTTTACAGATTATCATCCGGCTTTAGAGAAGAAACAAAAACAATGTTGTTGATAAAATAAATTTAAACTAATTAATTTTTTAAATATGAAAAATATCTTATTTGTTTTTTTATTTTTTGTAATAACCGTTAATGTTGCAATCAGTCAATGGACATCGGACTCGACACAGAACACAACAATTTACAGTGGATCGGGAGATCAGGTATTAACAAAAGTTGCTTTAACTTCAGATGGCGGATGTTTTATAAGTTGGTTTGACAATCGGGGCAGCGGATATACAGTGAGACTTCAGAGATTAAATGCTCAGGGAATAAAACAATTTGCTGCAGACGGACTTGTTGTCAGCAGTAATGCACAGTCATCTTCACTTGTTGATTATGATATGATTGCTGATGATTCAAATAATGCGGTTATAACTTTTACGGATGTTAGAGATGGAAATCCAATAAAACCTTATGCGTATAAAATAAGTTCGACAGGACAGTTTCTTTGGGGGGCAAACGGAATTACACTCTGGTCAGACGGAGTTACAAATCAACCGAATCCAAAAGTAGCACAAACATCAGATGGCAGTTATGCGTTTATCTGGGTTTATTCTTCAAGCCCTAGAAGAGCACAGATGCAAAAACTTTCAAGAACAGGTGATAAGCTATGGGGAGCTTCAGGAATTTTTATCTCTTTACAGGGAAGTGAAAATGTTGATTGGCCAAAACTTGTTGCTTCAGACGCGGGAGGAATAATTACAATGTATTCAGGTTACACAGGTTCATTTATCAGTCCTCAGAATTACAGAATTTATACACAAAAATTTAATTCATCAGGAGTTTCAGTATGGAATCCGACAGCACCCGATACCGTATATTCACTTGGAAGAATTACAGGTTTTTATAATCCAAATATTGGATCAGATTTTAATAACGGAGCAGTGTTCACATGGTATGATGACAGGGCTTCTACTAATACCGGAAATCCTTATGTGCAAAGAGTAAACTCAGCGGGAGTAAAACAATTCCCGGCAAACGGTTCATCAGGAATTACAACCGGTACATTTTTACGAAATCAGCCTTTTTCAGTTTTTGTTCCTTCGACAAGCGAAACATATTTATTCTGGAGAGAAAACAACGCCAATCAATCTCAGTCAGGACTTTATGCACAGAAATTTAATTCTGCAGGTGTAAGGCAATGGAGTGATGACGGGAGAGTGTTCTTACCGTTATCAACAGAAGTAGTAACATATATTTGGGCAGGAGCAAGAGATACTAATATAGTTTGTGTTTATACACAGCAAACAGGAGGTGCTACATATGTAACAAGAGCATTGAAAACAGGACCTTCCGGAGTTGTTCACTGGAGAATAAGTGTTGCATCAAACCCGAGCAGTAAAACACAAATGAACACACAGATTTTCAGAAGTTCAACAGGAATGGTGGTAACGGGCTGGGGAGATGACAGAGCGGGAAGTTCTGATATATTCGCACAAAATATAAATTTAAACGGAACACTTGGAAATCCTACGAACATAAATCCATTGAATAATATTATACCGGATAAATTTAATTTAAAACAAAATTATCCAAATCCATTTAA
>DOWN01000007.1:0-296 GCA_003519545.1 Bacteroidota bacterium | reverse complement strand
AAAATATATTCAATGACAGGGCAAGAAGTAGCAGAATTAATTTCAAGTGATATGGATGCGGGAGAGTATAGTTTAAATTTCAGCGGATTAAAATTAAGTTCAGGTTCTTATGTTTACAGATTAACAGCAGGAGAATTTACAGATTCAAAAATTATGACTTTGATAAAATAGAAATATAAAATACCTGCCTGTAAAAACAGGCAGGTTTTCTCTGCCGAAATTAAAAATTCATACCTCAAAAAATTACCTTTTAAAAATCATAAAGTATTTTAATTTTATTATTCTTAATAGCTAAC
>DOWN01000106.1 GCA_003519545.1 Bacteroidota bacterium | reverse complement strand
AGATAATGCACTTATCCCAATAGTTGTTGCTGGTGAAAACAAAAAAATAACATTGGCAAATCTACTTCAGAAAACTATCAGAGTTGATAAAGCAGCCGAGATTAACTCAGTTGCTTCGAAAGGAACCGTTTCCGATGCAGATATAATCATGCTCGAAGACTCAGAGGCATCCAATGTAAAAAAGAAAGTTACGGTATCTGCGATAAGATCAGGATTGTGTAGATTTTATGCTTCAAGTAGTGATCCAACATTAGCTCCTCCAGAAGTAGGAAGTTTTTTCTTTAATACAACAAGTAATAGATTTTATATTTCAGTCGGAACTTCAAGCTCTGATGACTGGATTCAACTTCAAACAGCATAATAAATGTTAACTACAATATCTGCAATAAAAAATTTTTGTTCCGTAATTGAAAAAGAAAATAGAAGAAAATTCGACCATCTCAATCCTTTTTCTAAATACAACAAACTCACTCCGGATAAAATTGAAAACTTCACAATTTACTTCGATAAAGATAGAATGTTCAGCATGTTCATGGATGTTATAATTAACAAATCCACCTATTATGTAGAAGTTTCTAAAGACTGGAAAGAAAAATTACTAAAACATTTTTCTCTTAATACAATAAGAACTAATCAAAACATTAATAACCAAAAACAAAAAAATTATGAAAAGAAAAATTTCATTTCCAAATAAATTTCATTCAGTAAGTCCCCCTTCGGAAGCCTGTCCCGATTGGTCGGGAGGGGATTTAGAGGGAGGATTCACAGACTCTGTCATTCTGCCTGTCCTTACTAAGAATAATCCTTTCGGAACTGTCATTCTGAGCGGAGCGAAGAATCTCTTTTTATTAATCTTCTTCTTACTATTTTCAAATACATTACAATCCCAATCCTTTTTCACTGCACAAAAAATTGACTCAGTAACTTCCCTCAACGGACAAGTTACCCGGTCAATCAATCTTGAAAGTAATGTCGGAATAAAATCTGTCACTGTAATCAACCGTGACACAAACACAATCTTAGTAAGCTTCTCAGACACAACTCAATTCGTACCAATCTTTGCAAATGAACGAGCAACTCTCCCAAACGTTTCTTCAGGAACAATTACCTTGAAGGGAGTAGCATCAAAAGTTTACATCTTCACTCGCTACGGCTTCGGTAATGGTATAAACTATAACTTACCTTCAAAATCAAATATTCCTTTAAGTGCATTTCTCGATACTAATCGGTTAGCTTATCTTGATAAAATAAATAATTTCACAAAAATTCTTAATATGTTAAATGTTCTAAATATATATGATACTCTCTTTATATTTAGACCCGATATTCCCGGTACAACAAATAATTCTTTTATTTATAGGGATAGTACCAGACAACAATTAGTTATCTCCGGTAATACCGCTAAGATTACTTATGGAAATGACGGTACTCAAATTGTATTTATTGGTGGTGTGCATGACAATTCTACAGGTGTAAGAATAGAAATGAACCAATCGGCTGGTTCTGCTTCAATTATGAACTGGTATCCTTCTGGAATATATTCACATTTTAATATTGGAACTAATCGCACAACAAGAATTAGATTAAATGCTGACGGGACAGTTGGAATTGGTACTACAACGGATGTTCCTCAATCTCTGTTTATCAATGGTGATGTTAGATTAGATGCAACTACTTCTACTTCAGCAAATTCAGGAAGTCAAACTCTTCCGACAAATCCTGAAGGTTTTCTCTTAATTAATATTTCAGGTACTAATTACAAAATTCCATTTTATAACAACTAATATTATGAAAACAATTTTAATTTTAATCACGCTTATTTTTGCCCAGCTCTCATTTTCTCAATCTAAATTTGAAATATTCGAAATTGATTCAACTCAAATAAAAATTATAGATTCAGAAAAAATTAAATCTGAAATAGATTCTTCACAAGTTGATTCAACTTATCAGATTACATTTATATACAATGATTACAAAATCATTAAATCTATACTTGTTAAATTCGGTGAAGAGAGAGATTCAGTTATAACAATTGAATATGAAAAATGGAAATCTCAATTTGAACCTCAATCATTGAATGTCCCTTTGCATGATAAAGAGGATAAAATAAATTATATAAAGTTTCCAATTGCACTAAAACACTCAACGAACTAAAACAACTTCAAAATTATCTCTTGAATGAAGTTGCAAAAACCGAAGGTGCCATTATCGCATTTCCGACTTCATAAAAGAAGAAGAACTCAATCTATATGACTAAAACTTATTTACACTGCTATAATTTAGAAATCGTTAAATTATAAACATATTATGTCGCAAGTATTAAATAAAATTTATGAATTATACGAATTAAGAAAAAAGCAAAAAATTAAAAAATCAAAACTCTACAAAAAAATCAAAACTATCAAAAATTCCGAAGGAATCTAAAATAGAAAATTTAACTCATTGTAAATTAATGAATCACAGATTAAAAACTAAAAAATAACTATTATGAAGCCGGCAGATATCAAAAATGATTTAATATATTACACAATAAATCACTCAAACTTTGATACAAAGAGAGATTACATTTCTATATCTCATATTCATTTGCCGGCAGAAAATTTAATTGATATTTATAAACATGGTTTTAAGAGTACCGATGAAACAAAGCTAAAATGTTACAAAGGATATCAGATGGAGCGTGATCTGATCTTCAGGTTAAAAAAAATCTATGGAGACAGAATTAAAACAAACATTGAATATCAAAAGGGAATTGTTAAAGGTCATCCTGACTTTGAACTTGACGGAATTCCCGGAGATTGCAAATCTGTTCTGATGGATGAATGGCTCCCCGACAAAAAATTACCAATGAAAGTGTATTGGCAAATTCAAGGTTACTTATACTTGTCCCAAAAAAGAAACGCAATACTAATTTATGAAAGTCGCGAAAGTGGAATGTTGAAAGTGTTTGAGATCTTCAAAAATGATAACTTCCAAAACCAAATAAAAACAAAACTTGATAAAATTTATGAATATTTTGAGCATAAACCCGGTTAGGGGCGATTGTTTTCCCTTTAGTCGATCAATTAACCGACCTCCTGATGCACGACCGGGACACAAAACTTAAAAAATTTGTAGATTTGAAAACTTGGCGGATTTTCATATTTTGCAAATAGCGTGGTTTGTCATTTTTTTTTCAAAAACTGCAAATTTGGAAATTTCCAGTGCAAATATCGTGAGTCACTTGGAAAAATGCCCAAAAAAAACCGCAATTCCAGAAAATTCCATTGCAAATATCGTGGTTTTTTTATTGCAAATAGCGTGATACAATACATAATACATTATATCGATAATTTTTTAATTTAACATTTCTAATCTGTATTCTCATTAGAATCATTTAGAAATCCGACTTTTTAAATTCCCCGTTTGTTTTTTCCGCGTTGGACGCCCTGGGAAGTGAGTTTTTTCCAGATTTTTTTTTGGTCGGCTTTTAATTTTTTATCCTGACGGGTTTCATTATACTTTATTTCATTCTGAAGTTTTCTATAACTTTTTAATCTTTCTTTGGTTAACGTCCCGTCATTTAATGCTGAAATTATGGCACATCCGGGTTCGTTTGTATGAGAACAGTCTGTAAATTTACAATTCAAACTTAATGATTCAATATCGTCAAATGCAGACTCAACTCCATCACTTCCACTCCACATCAAAACTGTCCTCATTCCGGGAGTATCAATTATAACTCCACCATCTGACATTAATATCAGTTCCCTGTGCGTTGTAGTATGAACTCCTTTATCTTTATATCCTGTTATGTCTTTTACTTTCATTTTTTCTTCACCAATAAGTGTGTTAACTATAGATGACTTTCCAACACCGGAAGATCCTACAAGAGAAATACTTTTATTACCTGAAAAATAATTTAACAGTAAATTAAAATTTTCTTTCGTTTTTGTGCTTATGTTTACAACAGGGCATCCTTGAGCAAGCAACTCTGTTTTACTTACATAATAATTTTTTTCTTCTTCCGAACATAAATCCGATTTATTCAAAATTAAAACAGGTTTAATATCATTTTCCCAACACATAGTTAAATATCTCTCAATTCTTCTAACATTAAAATCCTGATTCATAGAAGAGACAATAAATAAATAATCAATGTTGGAAATTATAATCTGTTCTTCCGTAATTTCACCCGGAGCAAGACGTGAAAATTTTGTTTTCCTGTTTAAAACTTTTTCAATTAAGAAAAAATCATTTCCTTCAATTTTTTTAATTACCACCCAATCACCTACTACGGGATAACCTAATCCATTATCTTCACGGGTATCAATTTTGAAATGCAATTTTCCCGAAAGTTCTCCTTTGATTTCACCAAATCCTGACATAATTGAATAATGATTTTTATGTCTTATAGAGATTCTTGCGGGAAAATACATTTCACTTTCATTTTTAAATTCGGTTTGAATAATTTCATCAAACTGATTTTTAAAATAATCATCAAAACCAAGTTTAGTTAATATGTTATCTGTTTGGTTTAAATTCATCTTCCTAACACCGGCTTTATTTTTAAATCAGGATTGAACGGTGGATTTAGTTTTACCTCTTCAAGTGCAACTTCAATTGCTTTATCAAGCTGAGCATCAAATTCTTTTTCATAATCAGCCGGAGTATTTTCTATGTAAATATCAGGATCGGTTCCGTAGTTTTCAACTCCATACTGAACATCTGTGAACCATGTCGCAAATTCAGGTTGTGAAGTCAAAGTGCCATCTGCAAGAGCAAATCGGGGCCAAATACCAACAACACCACCCCAAGTTCTTTTACCAACAAGTTTTCCGAGTTTCATAAGTTTAAAACAATGCGAAACAATATCACCATCGGAACCTGCGTGTTCATCTGTAAGCATCACCATTGCACCTTTGACAGAGTCAACCGGATATGGTTCAACTCCAAAATATCTAGCTTCTCCTATCCCTATTCTTTTACGTGCAAGTTTTTCTAACAACAACTGAGAGACATGTCCGCCACCATTATTTCTAACATCTACAACTAAACCGTCATAATCTGATTCTGTCAAAAAATGTCTGTGAAACTCTGCAAAGCCAAATGCCATCATATTCGGAATATGAATATAACCAAGTTTACCTTTAGATTTTTTGTGAACGTATTCTTTATTTTTTGCTACCCAGTCACGGTATCTCAAATAAGCATCATTTCCTATCGTTTTAATATTTACATATCTAACATTTTTTAATTTTGCGTCACAAACTTTTATTCTGACTTCTTTACCTGCAAATCCAATTAATAATTTTCCGGGATTATTTTCAGCGGAAACTTTTACACCATTGATTTCCATAATCATATCACCGGTTTTGATTTCTGCTCCGGGCTTTGTGAGAGGAGGGACAACCATATCATCCCAACTATCGCTTGAATAAATTTTTGTAATTTTATAATAACCCGAAGATTTATCAAACGAATAATCTGCTCCGAGTTTTCCGATTGTATAATCCGGCTTAGGATTATAATCTCCACCCATTTCATAAGCGTGAGAAGTTCCGAGTTCGCCTTGCATTTCCCACATTAGATCTGAAAATTCAAGTCGAGTTGCGATTCTCTCAACCAAAGGATAATATTCATCGAGTACTTTTTGCCAGTTCATTCTTGACATATTTTCTACCCAATAAAATTCTTTCTGCAGTTTCCATGCTTCTCTGAACATTTGTTGCCATTCAAGAGTCTGATCAATTTTCAGTTTAATTCTGTTTAAGTCAACCCATCCATTTTTTCTGGAAGGTGTTCCGTTTGCTTTTAAGTGTTCAAGAAAATCAGTATTGGTACTTAATATTCTAATTTTATTTCCGCATTGAATTATAAGTGCTTGAGAATCCGCTGATAATCTGAAAGATGTGACACCTTTCATTAAAGATTTTTCAGTCTGTTCATTCAAATCATAATATAAAATTTCTTTATTCGCAGGATATGGAGTATCTGCCGCATATCTTGCACCTTCTGGTTGAGATTTTGAATAAAATATTTTTTCCTTTGTGGAATAAATTTCAGCATATAAACTTTCTTCCACCGGTAATGGAATCATTCTGTTTAATATTCCGTCAAAATCTATTACCGTTTCATTTTTATTTTTTGAATCTTTGTCTTTTGAAGCATTACCACCGTTAAACAAATTTTCAAAACTTTTCGGAGCAGGATCAAAAGGTGATGACATATTTTTTTGTAAAACTATACAGAAAGGTTTAGTGGCTTTAGAGAATCCCATATCAAAATGAATATTATCATAAATAGGATTCAGAATTCTGTTTGAAATTAAATAAAGATATTTACCTGAAGAATCAAAAGAAGGTGAATAGTCGGAAAGTAAAGGATCAGAAATGAGATAAGATTTTTTTTCTTTTACGTTAAAGACTTTTATGACAGTTTGTTTATGATTTATATTAATTGCATAGGCAAGGAATTTATCATCAGGAGACCAGTTGAAACCTTTCAGAATTCCAAAGTTATTTCTATCAATGTGAATTTTTTCACCTGAATCAAGATTGACAATAAAAATTTCATTACGGTGATTTGAAACTGCGGCAAATTTACCAGAATTGGAAATACGCATATCAAAGGGTAAACCAATTTCAATTTTATTATGCTTTACAGGTTTATCCAAATTATTTATGTCAAAAACATTTAATCTATAATCACCAGACTCATCAGACATCAAAGCTATTTTTGAATCTTTATCAACCCATCTTGCAACTTTGAATCTGCATCCGTTAACATTTGGAATTTGAATTGCCGGACCTTCCCAATTACCCATAACAAAAACTTTTCCTCTGGAAGTTATCGCTACTCTGCTGGAATCTTTAGAAATATCATAGTCTTCAAGATTATCTGAAGGATTTATGAATCTGTCTCTTGTAAGAGAGAAAGTATTGTTAAAAACAAAATTTAATTTTTTCGATTTATCTGATTTAACATCAAGCGAATATAAATCACCTCCGCAATGATAAACAATAGTGTTGCCGTCTGTGGAAGCATTACGGGCATAAAAATAATTATGAAAAGTATGTTGTTTTAAATTGTTTCCGTTTATATCCGCAGAAAAAATATTTCCAACTCCGGTATGATCGGAAATAAAATAAATTTTATTTCCGATAACCATAGGAGATGCAAGATTGCTGTTAAGATCTAAGTATTTTACAAAATTTCCATTGTTTTTTCTGTCAATCCAAATATCGCCTGCCGTTCCGCCTTTATATCTTTTCCATCTTGCCGGTTCATCAATATTTCTTCCTATAATTGTGAAACCTTTTCCGAAAGAAATTTTATTTGAATCACCGTATGGAAGATTTTTAATTTCTTTAGTTTTATAATCCACTGAATATAAAAATCTGTAACCTTTATGAAAAGAGAGTGCATTAGAGGAAAATATTATTTCAGATCCTCTCCATGCAACGGGAACTGTGTTATGCTCAAAGTAAGTTAACCGTTCTGCTTTTCCACCGTCAGCATTAATTAAATAAACATCCGCATTTCCGTCAGCTTCAGCTTTAAATGCAATCCATTTTCCATCAGGAGAAAAAACCGGCGAAGTTACTCTGAATAAATTAGTTGTAATTCTTCTTGCGACATCCGATCCTGAATCTAAAATCCATAAATCGTCATCACTTGTAAAAACAATTTTGTCTTTATAGACAGCAGGAAATCTGTAATACCCTTGTTTCATTATTTTGTTTATTAATTAATTATGTTCTAAAATTTCTTTTTCTCTTTGTTCTCTCAGTTGTCTTGTGTAAAGTGAATAATAGTATCCTTTTTTAATCATAAGTTCTTTATGTGAACCATCTTCAATAATTTTACCTTTCTTCACAACGAGTATCCTGTCACATCTTTTAATAGTTGACAATCTGTGAGCAATAATAAATGAAGTTCTGTTTTTTATTATTTCATTTATTCCCGTCTGAATTTTTGCTTCCGTAAGAGTATCAATAGAAGAAGTTGCTTCATCCATAATAAAGATTGCGGGATTTGCTAAAACCGCTCTGGCAAAGGAGATTAACTGTTTTTCACCCATAGAAAGATTTTCACCCCCTTCACCTACTTCTTCATCAAGTCTGTTAATATATTCTTCTATTCCGATAAATTTAAGTGCATTTATTATATCTTCTTCAGTAGCATTTTCATTACCATACTTTATATTATCTCTTACGGAACCTGAGAATAAATGTGGCGTCTGAAGAACTATTCCAAGGCGTTTTCTAAGAGAATTTATGGTTTTATTCATATAATCCTGACCATCAATTAAAATCTTTCCTTCGACAGGTTCATAAAATCTTGAAACAAGATTTATGATTGTGGATTTACCACCTCCTGTTTCTCCGACCAACGCAATTGACTGCCCGGCTTTGACATTAAAATTCATATTTTCAATTACCGGTTTATTTTTTTCATAATAGAAAGAAACATTCTTAAATTCTATATCGCCTTTGATATCAATAAAATCAGTCGAGTTATTTTTATCTTTGACTGTAACATCCATATCAACGATTGAAAAAATTCTTTCACCAGCAGAGAGACATCCCTGTGCCTGAGCATAGAAACGTGAAATATCAAGAACAGGTTCAAAAATTAAAGTAGCATATCCAAAAAATGCAGCAAGAGTTCCTAAGGTAATTTCAGGATTAATTCCGAGAGTCATCTTTCCTCCAAAATATATCACAAGAGCGGCACCAACTGAACCTCCAAAAATTATTATAGGAGTATAAAGTGCGGTATAACATTCCGACCAAAAAGATGAATATCTCATTTTTTCGGAAAGTGTTTTGAAGTCAGAGGAAGCACGGTTTTCCTGCACCATAGATTTATTAACTTCAATACCGCTGATGTTTTCATTAAAACTTGCAGTAATTTCCGAGTTATATCTTCTTGATTCTCTGGAATATTTCAGAATTAATTTTCTGATTTTTCCCGAGAGGAGAAACAAGACAGGAATAATTGAAATGACAACGAGAGCAAGTTTCCAGTTAAAGGCAAACATTACAACGGTACAGAAAAAAATCATACCTAAACCCCACACTGCTTCAATCAAACTCCACGAAATCAGTTCTGTAACTTTTTGAGAATCAGATGTAATTCTCGACATAAGCCAACCTACAGCAGAATTATCATAAAACGAAAATGATAACTTCTGAAGTTTTTTGAATAAGTCCTGACGAATATCATACATTACAAATTCCTGAATTCTTCCGGCACAATAGATGAAAACAAAAACAAATGCCGCAACTGAACAACCTATGATAAAATAAATAGTAACATATTTCCAGAGTTCAGAATAATCCGGAACAATATTTCCGTTTGACTGCAGAAAATTATTCACTAAAGGTACAATAGCATTATCTATCAATTTCATCCAGACAATTGGAAGAACTGACTCTGCAGCAGCAGTAAGCAAAACGAAAATTACAAATGATATTAAAAATTTTTTATATTTTTTTGTATATCCAAACAGACGTTTCAAAAAAGGAAATATCGAAGCGTGCTGTTGGAAATCTCTGTCTTTAAATTGTGTCATAGTTTTTTAGTTTAATGATATTTCTGCATTTTTAACTATATCTTTCTGATCAGAAATAAATCCAATCTCTTTTTGAATTTCATCTTCAACCGTAACCTGAATATCAAATATTTTTTTATAAAATCCATCTCTTTTAATTAACTCATCATGGGTTCCTGATTCAATAATTTCACCTTTATCAAGAACAATGATTCTATCGCAATCCTGAATGGAAGTAATTCTGTGAGCGATAACAAAAGTTGTAACATTTTTCATAATTTTTCTCAGTTCTTTTTGAATTTCAAATTCCGTTTCGGTATCAATGGCAGAAGTTGAATCATCAAAAACGAGAATATCAGGATTCATAAGTAAAGTTCTGGCGATGGAAACTCTTTGTTTTTGCCCGCCGGAAAGTGTTACACCTTTTTCACCGACTATAGTTTCATAAGAATCAGGAAAAACTTCAGTTATTATATCGTGAATTCTAGCAACCTTAGCCGCATCTATAACTTCATTAATATGAGAGTCAGGTTTTCCATAGGCAATATTATCTTTAATAGTTGATGAAAATAAAAATGGTTTTTGTAACACTACACCAATCTTACTTCTAAGATGTTCTTTAGAATATGATTTTAAATTTTTTCCGTTAATTAAAATTTCACCGGAAGACGGTTCGAAAAATCTCATCAGCAAAGAAATTACAGAAGATTTTCCTGCACCTGTCGGACCAAGCAAAGCTATTTTTTCACCCGGATTAATTCTGAAACTTACATTTTTTAGAATATGGTTATCAGAATTTTCTTCATATTTAAAGGAAACATTTTTAAATTCAATTTCACCGTTAAGCGGAACATTCATTGCGACATCACCGGTGTATTCTTCAGTTTCAGCTTCAAGAATTGAAAAAATTCTGTTGATAGCAACAGTAGTCATACCCATTTCGCTTACAATTTGTCCGACTCTTCTCAGGGGCCAGATAACGAATGTGGCATAAGAATAGAACGCAACATATTCACCGACAGTTATCTGATTGTTCAAAACAAAATATCCTCCAGCAATAATAGAGATAGCCATTTGTGTATATACAAGAAAATCAGAAAAGGGCCAGAAATAAGAATGGAGAGTTAATAATTTTAAACCCCATTGTTTTTTTATTTCATTCTGCTTTGTGAACTTTTCAATTTCGTAGTCTTCTTTTGCAAATGCTTTAACGACTCTGATACCGGAAAGATTTTCCTGAACCATAATCGAAAGTTTATCCTGCTCTGCTTCGTGTCTTGACCAGATGGCACTTTCTTTTTTGAAAAAATAAATACAACCTATAACGATAACAGGAACAAGACAAATTGAAATTAAAGCATAAGAGACTTTTATGGAAATCATCATAGCTAAAGCCCCGAAAAAAATCGCAATCATCCTCAAAGATTCAATAACCTGATGAGTTGCAAATTTTCTGACTGTTTCCACATCGCCTGTGCATCTTTGGATGAGCTCACCTGTGGGAGTTTTAGAATGATAAGCGAGTGGAACTGCCTGTAAGTGAGAGAACAATCTGTCTCTTAATTTCTTTATTGCTTTTTCTGTTGAGTAAGTTGATAACGAACTTGCGGAGACATTGAAGCCGGCACGGAAAAGAGAAACGACAAGGAAAATTACACCGAGCATAATCAGCACTGTACCGACATTATCATTGTTCAGTTCCGGTAAGAAACCATAGATTTCCTGAGCGACAGGATCATTTGATTCAATTTCTTTAACCGATTTATCCTGAGTGAACGCAACAATTTTATCTACAGTAATTTGTAAAATTTTTGGTTCAAGCATCCGTACAGACATAGCAAGGATCAACAGAACCCCTGCAAGAACATAATAATACTTCCACTTATCAAGAATTTTAAAAAGTTTTTTAAGATTATTCATAATGAATTTTAAAATTTACACAAAAAAAAACCGCGAATACTTTTGATATCCGCGGTTTTTAAGAAATCCTTATATTTATATTAACTCAGGTGTTAAGCCATTTGAAAGTTTTAAGGGAGTTTTCTTTAAACCACGGATTTTGCTTATCGGAAAATGAATCCGGATATGCAAATATTTTAGCCATAGGCACAATATTTAAAATTAAGGTCATCATTTTTATGAAGTACTTATCTCCTTGTTAAGATTAATATCATATTCGTGTTTTAAAGATTAACAAAAATAAGAAGAATGGTTTTAAATGTCAAATTGTTTTTTTCTTTACGAGAAGAAATAAACCGAGTTTCAAAAAAGATAAATTTTTATTTTATTAAAATCATTC
>DOWN01000079.1 GCA_003519545.1 Bacteroidota bacterium | reverse complement strand
ACATTGCATTATTCTGTGCTTTAGTAGGTGTATTGGCTACACCTATAATTCAGTTAATCATTGTCGGTCACCATACTAAAATGATGACTTTTGCTTTTGTGCCTTTAATATTTTTGATTATTGATATTTTGATTGATTCTGATTTTAAAAATGTTTTTAAAATTATTCTTAATCTCGCTTTACTTTCAGTTATAATATATCTTCAGTTACACTATCATCACATTCAGATGTTGTTTTATACCTATCTGATGATTGGTTGTTATTTCGTTTATATTATTGTTTATAAATTAATATCTAAAGAAAAAGTTAAATCAATTCTTGTTGCTTTATCAATTTTTATTGTTGCTACTTTATTTGCGGTAGGTATGGATGCAGATATTTTGATGTCGCTTAAAGAGTATAATAAATATTCCATCAGAGGTCAGGCGTCAATAACTAATTTGGCACAAACAACTGAAGGAACTGCTCAGCCCTTAGATTATGAATACGCAACCAACTGGTCTTTCAGCCCGGGTGAGATTTTAACTTTTATTATTCCTTATTATTATGGATTTGGTGATGTTACAATTGAAGGTCAAAGACAAAATTTATATTGGGGACAGATGCCATTTACTGATTCACCGGTTTATTTCGGTGTTGTTGTTCTTATTCTCGCATTAGTCGGTATTATTTTCAATTTCAGAAAAAATCCGTCTGTTCAGGCATACACTTTTATAATATTTTTATTTTTATTTATTTCTTTTGGAAGAACATTTCCGGTAATTTATGATTTGTTTTATAATTATATGCCATTCTTCAGCAGTTTCAGAGCACCGGTTATGATTCATTATTTTCTTGATTTAGTATTTGTTATCCTCTCAGGGTTTGGAATTAAAAGTATAATTGAAGCGGCTAAAGATTCTGTATTGAAAGAAAAACTTCGAAAAACAACTTTCGTCTTTTGGGGAATAGCAGGTATCATTTTCATTATGTCTATAATCGGATTTGAATCTTCTTATAAAAGTTCTGTATTAAACGGACCTAAAGCAACAGATGCAAAAATGCAGGGAGCAAGCCCTCAGCAAATATCACAGTATTTTAATCAGGTTGCTACAGTTGCGTATGAAAATCTAACTGCTGATATGAGATTACACTCGATATTGATCGCTTTAACATTTTTATTAATTTATTTTTATTTAAACGGGAAAATTAAAGTTTCTTATTTATATCTTGGATTAATACTCATAGGTGTATTTGATTTATGGAATATTTCATCCAAAACTCTGCACTGGGAAGCGGCTTCGCAAAAGGAACAGATATTTGCAAAGTCAGATTATGTTAACTTTATTCTGAATAAAGACCCGCAAACATTTCAGTATAGAATAGGTGAGATGAACAGAGGTCAACTCGCAACAAGTAATTTCCTTGCTTATTATGATTTGCATCAGTTCAATGGATATCATGGTGCTAAAATAAGAATATATCAGGATGCAATTGATGTAGTCGGTGGAAATAATCCTAACTTATTGAGTCTTGCAAATGTGAAATATTTAATTTCAGATTCTCCTTTACAGGATACTAATTTTACACAGGTCTTTAAAGGAACAAAACTTGTATATGAAAATAAAAATTATCTTCCGCGTGCATTTTTTGTAAATGAGTATAAGGTGGATACCGGATTAAATATTTTGAACAATATTAAAAACGGTGTTTTTAATCCACGTGAAACTGCATATCTTGAAAAAGATATAAATAAAACGATTGATAAACCTGGATCATCCTCTTCAGTCAGTTTAGAATCTGCAAATATTCATAATATTGTTTATAATGTTAATGCCACGGGAAATAATATGATTGTCTTCAGTGAAATTTATTATCCTGCCGGATGGAAAGTTTATATTGACGGTCAGGAAACTGAATTTTATAAAACTGATTATCTCTTCAGATCTATCATAGTTCCTCCGGGAAGTCATAAGGTTGAGTGGAAGTTTGAACCTGAAACTTATTACACAGGAAAAATGATAAGTACTTCTGTTAATATAATTGTAACTTTAATGATAATAATTGGATTGGGATATCCTTTATTAAGAAACAGAAAAAATCAGATAACGGAATTGTCCTGATAAAATAGAAAATTGCAAACGATGAATAATAAAAAAGCATTAATAACAGGAATAACAGGTCAGGACGGTGCTTATCTTTCACAGTTATTAATTTCAAAAGGGTATAAAGTCGTTGGAGTTACAAGGGATACTTCAGATTTCAGATTGAGAAACCTTACTTATCTCGGATTAAACGGAAAGATAAATTTACATAAAGCAAATTTACTTGATTTATCTAATATTATCAGAATTATCTCTAAAGAAAAACCTGATGAAATTTATCATCTCGCCGCACAGAGTTCCGTTGGTCTTTCATTTGACCAACCGATAGGTACGCTTGAATTTAATATTATTGCAACAGCAAACTTGCTTGAAGCAATCAGAATAATAAATCCGGCTATCAGATTTTATAACTCTTCAAGCAGTGAAATGTATGGGAAAGTCCGTCAAGAAGAATTACCTGTTACGGAAAGGTCAGTATTACATCCTGTCAGTCCTTATTCAATATCAAAAGCATCGGCACACTGGATTACAATAAATTACAGAGAAGCATATGGGTTATATTCAGTCTGCGGAATTTTATTTAATCACGAATCCTGTTTAAGAGGAGAAAATTTTGTTACAAAAAAAATATTAAACTCCGCAATAAAAATTAAACAGGGAAGTTTAAACGAACTTCGGCTTGGTAATCTTGACATAAGAAGAGATTGGGGATATGCTCCTGAATTTGTAAAAGCAATGTGGTTAATGCTTCAGCAGGAAAAAGCAGATGATTATATAATCTGTTCAGGCGAACATCATTCATTGTTTGAATTTGTTAAAAAAGTTTTTAATAATCTTGAACTTGATGAGAGTAAATATCTCGTCTCAGATAATAAACTTCACAGACCTGTAGAACTTGAAACAATTTATGGGGATAACTCCAAAGCAAAAAAAGGTTTAAACTGGAATTATGATATAAACTTTGATAAACTAATAAGCCTGCTCGTCACAGACGAACAGGCTTTTATCGAATGGGAAATGAAAAATAAAGGATATTGAAGATTTTAGTTTAAATATTTAAAACTTGGATTATTGTTAATTAAATAACTCTTCCCTTTCCACTTTTACAAATCTTTTTTAATTGATACTCACTTTTAATAGATGTAATTTCTAATATATGAAAAATGAGGTTACTGTCGAAAATCTGTCTAAATCCAAAACGGAAGACATTGCTTTGATTGAACAGGCGTTGGGTGGAAGTCAATCGGCTTATGATAAACTGATGAAAAAATATTATCAGCATATCTATAATCTGATTTACAAAATGATTTTCAAAAAAGAAGATGTCGAAGATTTGGCTCAGGAAGCATTTATTAAAGCGTTTAACTCTCTGCAAAATTTTGACAGACAGTTTGCTTTTTCTACCTGGCTCTATAAAATTGCAACCAATAACTGTATTGATTATCTCAGGAAGAAAAAATTAAATACTTTTTCAATTGATAAAGAAATTGAATCTGAAGAAAGCGATTACAAATTCGAAATTCCTGATCACGATTATATTCCCGAAAATAGAATCATTGAAGAACAAAGAAAAAAAATTCTGGATGATGCTATTAACTCCCTTCCTTCCAAATATAAACAGGTAATTGTTCTCCGTCATAAACACGATAAAGAATATGACGAAATCTCTAAAGAACTTAATCTTCCTTTAGGTACTGTCAAAGCACACATTTTCAGAGGTAGAGAACTTCTCAATAAATACCTAAAAGATAAAATTAAAAACTATTAAATTTATTTTGTTTTAATTCATACTATCCTTGACATTCTAATAATTATTTAAATTCTCAATAAAAATTAATTGAAACCTCAAACTCCATTGATGAAGCAATACAGTCAGATAAAAGAAAAATATCCTGACACAATTTTGCTTTTCAGAATGGGGGATTTTTTTGAAACTTTTGAAGATGATGCCGTTCTCACTTCCAAAGTTCTCGGTATTACTCTCACTAAAAGATCAAACGGTTCTGCGTCAGAAGTCGCTTTAGCCGGTTTTCCTCACCACTCACTTGATAACTATCTCCCAAAACTTGTCAGAGCAGGTTATAGAGTTGCGGTATGTGAACAACTCGAAGATCCGAAATTTGCAAAAGGTATTGTCAAAAGAGATGTTATTGAAGTTGTTACTCCGGGTGCTAACTTTTCTGAAAAACTTCTTGATCATAAAAGTAATAATTATCTTGCCTGCTTATATATAAAAGATAAATCTGCCGGGTTTTCTTTTTGTGATGTATCAACAGGTGAATTTTATACCTGTGAATTAAATCTAAAATCACTTAAAGATCAACTCTCTATTATTTCTCCGGCTGAAATTTTATATCCTAAAAAAGATAAAGATGTTATTTTTAATTTTTTAGGAATTGAACAAAATGCTTTCTCAGAAAATATTTCACATCAATACGCACTTACAAAAGTAGAAGACTGGGTTTTTAATTATGATTATGGATTTGAGTTGATTACTAATCAGTTTAAAACTCAAACCGTTAAAGGTTTCGGTCTTGAGAATATGAAATTAGGTGTTATCGCCGCAGGTTGTGTGCTAAATTATCTTAATGAAACTCAAAAAAATAATCTTGAACATATAAAAAAAATTCAGGTTTATGATTATTCCGATTATATTACACTTGATGCTTCCACAAAAAGAAATCTTGAAATTTCAACTTCAATTACTGAAGGAAACCGTTCAGGCACACTGATTTCGATTCTTGATCTCACTAAAACTGCTATGGGCGGAAGACTGCTTAAAAAATGGGTTTCCCGTCCTTTAAAAGTGAAAGACCAAATTCAAAAAAGACTTGATGCTGTGGAAGATTTACTTCAAAACAGAAACGAAAGAAAAAAACTCAGTGAATCGTTAAACTCTATTGCTGACCTTGAAAGACTTCTTTCTAAAATTGCTACAGGGAAAGCAGTTCCGAGAGACGTTATACAATTAAAAATTTCACTTGTAAAAATTTCTGAAATAAAAAATCAACTCGTGAAATTTTCATCTGGTGCAATAAAATCAATTTCTGATGCTTTAATTTTATTACCCGACCTTATCAAAGAAATTCAAAAAGTTTTAAATGAAAATTATGTTTCGGGAATTGATAACTATGGAATTATTAATAAAGGTTATGATGCAGAACTTGATGAACTTAAAGATATTTTGATTAACGGAAAAACCTGGATGGAAAATTTTCAATCAAGAGAAAGAAACCGGACAGGTATTTCATCACTAAAGATTGATTTCAACAAAGTATTTGGTTATTACATTATTGTTTCCAAAGCAAATACAGATAAGGTTCCTGATGATTACATAAGAAAGCAAACTCTCGTTAATGCTGAAAGATATATTACTCCGGAACTTAAAGAATATGAAGATAAAATTTTAAACGCTGAAGAGAAAATTTCTAATCTCGAATCAAAAATTTTCAATGAATTAAGAAAATTTATTTTAAATTACATTGATGAAATTCAGTTAAATGCTTCTTATGTCGCCGCTCTTGATGTATTACATTCTTTCGCTGAAGTATCCGAAAGATTTAAATATTCTAAACCTGAGATTAATGACTCTGATGTTATCGAAATTAAAGACGGAAGACATCCCGTTATTGAACAACTTTTACTCGCAGGTGAGAGATACGTTGCCAATGATACATATATAGATAATTCAAACGAACAGATTCTTATTATCACCGGTCCTAATATGAGCGGTAAATCAAGTTATTTAAGACAAGTAGGTCTGATTGTCTTGCTTGCTCAGATTGGTTGCTTTGTTCCTGCCAGAAGTGCATCAATCGGATTAGTAGATAAAATATTTACAAGGGTTGGAGCATCTGATAATATTGCAAAAGGTGAGAGTACATTTTTAGTTGAAATGCATGAGGCTGCTAATATTTTAAATAACTGCACGCCTAAGAGTTTAATCTTGCTTGATGAAATTGGAAGGGGAACATCAACCTATGACGGAATTTCTATCGCATGGTCTATGACAGAGTATCTTCACGAAAATGAAAATGTTGCCGCTAAAACTTTATTCGCCACTCACTACCATGAATTAAATGCTCTTGCAGATTTATATCCGAGAATTAAAAATTACAGAGTTGAAGTGAGAGAATTTGATGATAAAGTAATTTTTTTAAGAAAAATAAATCCGGGAACAGCCGATCATAGCTATGGAATACAAGTAGCCCAAATGGCAGGATTACCATTGTCTGTTACTGACAGAGCAAAAGAAATTTTAAGATCACTTGAAGACAAAGAATACAGAAGAAAACATAAAGATGATTTACAGATTTCATTGTTTGAAGTTGAAAAAAAACTTCCCCCGGAAATGGAAGAGGTTTTGAAAACATTGGACTTAAACAATATTACTCCTATTGAAGCTCTTAACCTGTTAACTAAATTAAAATCAATAATTTCTTAATATTAAAATTGTTATTTTAGTAAAACTAATAAATAAATAAATGAAAACTAATTTTTCCCTTTTGGCTTTTATATGTTTTATTACTTTTGTAATCGGTTGTGGTTCTAAAAATCAAACTACAACTAATACACAAACCACTACAAACGCAGGTACAAACACAACCTCAACAGGTAAGTCTAACAATAATCAACCTGATTCAGTTGTTTATTATAAATCTGTGAACGGTTGCAAAAAAGAAGACTCCTGTACATATATTGAAATTGTAATTCAAAAATTAACTTCGGGCGATCAAAAAGATGCAATTAATAAAGCAGTATTGGATTCTATGTGCGTTCTTAACTGGACATCCGAAGGAACTGCTCCTTTAGATATGAATAAAGTTTTAGATACATATATAAACAACTATGTTTCCTTCGTGAAAGAAAATGATTCTTTAAGCGATCAGAAATATGTGTTCACTTGGTTTCAAGAATCAGATGCAAGAATTGAATTTCAAAACAGTAATATAGCAGTTTTCAGTTTATATAATTTTAATTTCCTGGGAGGTGCTCATCCGAATACAGTAACTAATTTTATGAACTTTGATATGAAAACAGGAAAAGTTTTATCACTTAATGATATTTTTAAACCCGGTTTTGAATCAAAAATAAATCAGATATTAGTATCTGAGTTCAGAAAGAAAAATAATTTGAAACCTAATGCTCCTCTTACGGATGGCGGTTTGTTTGAAAATTCTCTTACCTTGAATAATAATTTTGCTTTTACAAAAGAAGGATTTATGTTTTATTATAATAATTATGAAATTGCACCTTATGTAATGGGTCCACAGGTTTTCGTTATTCCATATTCAGAAATTTCAGATTTAATGATAAATCCCGGAATTATTAATTAATTTTTTAAATTAAAACCCGGATATTATGTCCGGGTTTAATATTTTTTTTCAATTTAATCACATCTCTCGCTAAAATTGT
>DOWN01000243.1 GCA_003519545.1 Bacteroidota bacterium | reverse complement strand
GTTCATTGTTAAATAAATTGAGGAATGTTCCTGAAAATAAATTTAAAAACAAAGGTAACAAAATTGATGATCAGGAAAAAAATGAAATATTAAAAGATTATTTAAATCTATCAGACAATGGTAATTCAAAAAAAGAAATAATTAACCAACTTTCAGAAAAATACAAAAGGGGATATTGGTCATTAACCAATATTATTGATGAATGGAATTTAAAAGAAACCGTTAAAAACAAAAATAATCTGAATAAAGAATTAAGCTACAGTCTCTTTCAAAAATAAAAAAAGCGGATACAAAATCTGTAACCGCTTTTCTTTTTAAAAGTCCAATTAAGTCTAAAAATTATTTTTATTGTTTGTTAAGTGTAATTGTGCTAATCTCACATAGATTCACACCTTTCATAAAATATTCAACTCCGTCTTCAGCATTGAATTTAATATCCCAAACACATTTATCAGGTGATACATCTGTGAAAGTAAAATTAAAAGTCTCACCGTCAGCTATCATATCTTTAGGAATAACATCTTCACCCCAATCATTTGATTCACTTGGTGAAATATATACATCAATCAATGTCATACCGGTATTATTTGTCATTGAAAAATTCTGACGACCGGTTTTTTGATTTTCGTTTGAATTTGATTGAGTGTTTTGTTCTGTGTTGGTGCTTGTATTATTTTGTTGTGTTGAAGTTGTATCCTTCTTTTCGGAACAACCGCTAATTATAAATAATAAAGCAAAACATAAAATAAGGTAATTTATTTTTTTCATATAGTTTTATTTTAAATTATTCTGTAAAACAGAATTAAACTCAAATTTAAAATCAGTGATTTTGTCCTCTGCCTCTTTTTTCAAAATATGACATTATCTGTGTTATTATCAATAGACCTATTGACAGATAAACAATTAAGTATGTTACAGGTTTAGCATCTTCTGTAGGATTTTCTTGCAATATCACCTGATAGATACCCCAAAAAATTCCGCCTAAAATTCCAAAAATTGATAAAAAAAATAAAAATTTAAAAATTGGTCTTGCATCTTTTGTGGTGCTGTGATAATCATCATACGATTCATGAAATGTATCTTCATGCGTATTGATTTCAAAATTAAACATATGGTATCCGCATTCCGGACAAAAATCGTTGTCTAAATCAACTTTTGCTTTACAATTAGGACAAGTTACTAATGACATTGAGAGGTTTTTGGTTCATAAAATTTTTTTCAAAATCCTCACATCTCAAAAAGGAATTCAATTTATTCAATTATAATTTATAAATCTCCTTTAATAGGTCTCACAACTAATTCTTCTATCATAACTTTTTTGGGCTGTTCTATCACCATTTTTATAATATTCGCAATATCAACTGATTCCATCATTCTGTTCTTAAATTTAGACCTGGTTTTGCTATCCCACATAGGAGTTTCGGTTGCTCCCGGGAATATATTGGAAATTTTTATATTAAATTTTCTTGTTTCTTTACGTAATACATCTGACATTGCCATCAATCCGGCTTTGGATGCAGTATATAATGAACTGCCTTCTAATGAGGTTTTTGCCGCAGTTGACAATACATTAATAATATGACCGGATTTTCTTTTTATCATATCATTAAGAACTATCTTGCTGCATAAAAAAGAACCTCGAAGATTTATATCCATTATATAATCATAATCAGGTGTCTTGCTCTCGGTAAAATTTTTAAATACTGTCACTCCTGCATTGTTAATCAAAATATCTACTTTCCCATATCTTTCTTTTATTCTTTTGTAAGTCGTCTGAATACTTCTCTCTGAAGAAACATCACACACAAATGCGGATGCCTCCCGTTCACTGAATTTAATTTCACTTACTATATTTACTAATCTGGATTTTCTTCTCGCCGTTACTATAATTGTATGACCTGCTTTTGATAACACAAGTGCCGTGTCTTTACCTATTCCTGTTGATGCACCGGTAATCCAGATTATTTTTGAAGGCATATTATTTTATTTGTATTCTCCCCAAACTGTTCTTAATGTATTGGAAATCTCTCCGATTGTTGCATAGTTTTCAATTGCTTCTAAAAAATATGGCAAAAGATTTTTTTCAGTCTGTGCCGCATTTTTAATTTCGTCAAGTAAAAGATTTACTTTCAAATTATCTCTTTTTTCTTTCAGTGATTTTAATTTCTCAATCTGAATTTTTCTCACTGATTCATTTACTCTAAATATATTGTATTCTTCTTTATTATTAGATGTAAATTCATTTACCCCAACAATTATTTTTTTCTTATGCTCTACATCCATCTGAAAGTCATAAGCATTATTCTCAATTTCAGATTTCTGAAATTTAACTTCAATTGCTTTTAATGCACCGCCCATTTCTTCAATTCTGTTAATATATTCATTTGCTTTTTTTTCAATTTCATCTGTCATATATTCAATTAAATATGAACCTCCCATAGGATCTACTGAATCGGCAACACCGCTTTCATAAGCCAATATCTGTTGAGTTCTCAACGCTGTCTGAACTGCATCTTCAGTGGGTAATGATAATGCTTCATCTTTCCCGTTAGTGTGTAATGACTGACATCCTCCAAGAACAGCAGATAATGCCTGCACCGTAACTCTTACAATATTATTATCAATTTGTGTATCTGTTAAAGTAGAGCCACCTGTCTGAGCGTGAAATCTTAATTTCATACTGTTAGGATCTTTTGCGTTAAATTTTTCTTTCATAATCTTTGCCCACATTCTTCTTGCCGCTCTGAACTTTGCAATCTCTTCAATAAAATTATTATGTGCATTGAAAAAAAATGATAATCTTTTTGCAAAACTATCCACATCAAGTCCTGAATTGATTGCGGCTTTTACATATTCAATTCCATTTGAAAGAGTAAATGCAACTTCCTGTGCTGCAGATGAACCTGCTTCTCTTATATGATAACCTGAAATAGAAATTGTATTCCATGAAGGAAGATTTTCGTTACACCATTTAAAAGTATCGGTAATTAATCTTAAAGATTGTTTAGGAGGATAAATATATGTCCCTCTGGCTATATATTCTTTTAATATATCATTTTGAATTGTGCCGGATAATTTTTTTAAATCTGAATTTTGTTTTTTTGCAATTGCAACATACATCAACAATAATAGGGAAGCGGTTGAATTAATTGTCATTGATGTAGTTATATCGGACAATTTAATTCCGTCAAATAATGTTTCCATATCCTTTAGCGAATCTATCGCAACTCCAACTTTTCCAACTTCTCCTTCTGCCATCGGATCATCTGAATCATATCCAATCTGTGTAGGCAAATCAAAAGCGACCGACAATCCCATTGTCCCGTTCGCTATTAAAAATTTATATCTCTCATTTGATTCTTCAGCCGTTCCAAATCCTGCATATTGTCTCATTGTCCAAAGTTTTGATCTATACATAGATTTATGAACACCTCTTGTATAAGGATAGTCACCTGGAATTGGCTGTGATGATGATTCAGAAAGATATTCCGGCAAAACTATGCCGGAGTCTGTTATAAACTTTTCCGGATTATTTGATTCGTCTTTACTCAAAAAAAGTATTTTATTCTATTTATTTAAAATATATTTTTTCCCTGATGCTTGAGTATAAAAAGTTGTCGGTGATGTTACTATGATAGTCCAAATATTATTTTCCATATAAGGATTTTTTTCTTTTAAAATAATATTCAGTGTAGTATCATTAACAACCTCAAGTGAATAATCTGTTTTGAAAGAAGATTTGCCCAATGAATCATCCCACATAAAAAATACAGTAGATTCATCAAATCCTACAATTTGTTTTTCACTTCCTATGTGATTTATGTATGTATTTCCAGAAAGTTTAATGCTCTTTCCTGAATTACATGCAGCAAGTATAACTAAAAAAACTATTATTAAGTATGTTCTCATTTTACAAGTATCATTGATTTAGTATCAATCAATTTTTCGTTTACAATTAATTTATAAAAATATATTCCGCTTGGTGAATTATAAAAATCCGCATTGATTTTATAATTTCCGGGAATGAAAGTTTTTCCGTCTATTAAATTTGAAACTAATTTTCCTGTTATATCATATACTTGAAGTTTAACTACTGATAACTCCGGTAAATCAAATGCAATTGTAGTAACGGGATTAAATGGATTTGGAAAATTCTGATGTAAAGTATAATTTGATAAATTAGTTTCCACTCTCACGATATTCACAACTCCGGCAAGAGCAAAATTATTAATCGTCTTACTTTCGTATCCGTCATATGAACCGCCGGTATATTGAGCGTAATTCGGTTTTGAATAAGTCAGTATTAAACTTAATGCCAGTGTTAAAATTATTTTTTTCATAATAAAATTTTATAAAATTTTAATTAGCTCTTACTCCTCTTATTCCTCTATGAGAAGTTCTGTTATCTAATGGTGTATTAGCATAAAATCTGTCGGCAACTCGAAGTCTGAGTGTGCCTCTGAACCAGTTTCCACCTCTGAATCCGGAACCGACAGAATTCACTCCGGGCCATGTCTGCACATCAGCATCTCCGTTTGCAGTAAGCAATCCGTTTCCGTGAATATTTATAAATTGTCTTCCGGTGCTATTGCCAACGGTAACAGGTCTTTCCCAAGTATTACCTGATAATTCCATTATACCGTAATAAGATGCTCCGGCTTTTGTTCTGTTTGAATTTGCTGTTGCAAAAATTCCAACTCTCACCGGTCCCTGAATAAATTGACTCATCCCACCATCAACAAGGTTATACTGACAATTTGCTGAATCAGGTAAAGGTAATACAGTCCCTAACGAATCAACTCCTGAATAGTTTACAATCTGTACAACGTTTGTGTTTCCCCAAGCGTATTCATTTGAGACAACTGTCAATGGTCCTCTGCACATTTTTTCATACTCCAATTCTGTAAAAGGTCTAAGCCCGGTCCAGTCAAGATATGCGGCACAGTCAGACCAAGCCATCATATTTACAGCCCTGTCAGGAGATGGTGTTCTGTAGGTGTTACCGACTTTTTCTATGTTAAATCTTTCAAAACCAAATGCTGAAGCCGGATATCTTGAGTTTGCCTGAGTCTCACTTAAACAATTTAAAAAATCAACATAAGCATCCATTGAAACTTCATACTTCATTGCAAAAAAATCATTGTAACCTTTTGGAAAAGTCTGAGGTAAAGTTTGAGTTTGTGCATCAGTAAAATCATCCGCGGTTGACATACCCTGATTATTTCTGCTCTTAAGGTTATTAACTCCATTTCCTCCGAGCGTAATAGAATTTTCAGAAGTTATTTGGTAAGGAGAAACATTATCATTTGAAACAAATTGTCCTGTTACATTTGACGGTGTGTAATCTCCGACATAAAAACTTCCCTGAGGAACATAAACCATTTCAATTCCAAATAATTTTACATCTATTGTATCAGTGTTCGATAGATAACCTGCATAACGCCATTTCAACAAAGTATTAATGGCACTGAAAGTTCCCGTGCCGTTTGATTTTCTGTATAACATTACACCCATTGAATCCTGATATGTTTTTATTTCTGAATTTAATGGAATAATATGATCAGAAACCTGAGGTGAAAATTTCATAGGCAACCAATCGGATGTTCCCCTTTTTCTGAACTTTGCGAATATCCAAACAGCATCATAATTATTAGGAACGGAAAATCCGGGACCGGGGATGTCATTTCTCCAACTGTTATCCCATGAAATGTTTTCAATTTTTAAATATAAAGTTTGGGCTGAAGTCAATTGCCCAGATACTGTATAATTGGAAATTTTAAGATTGTTTGAATAAGAATCGGAATAAAATGAAAATGTAAGAATTACAAATGAAAATAATAGTATTATTTTTTTCATAATGAAAAATTAAAAATTTTAAATCACATTACAAGACCGCCATCAATACAAATAGTCTGACCTGTTATGTATGATGATTTATCAGAACTTAAAAATTTCACTAACGCAGAAACTTCATCCGCGGATGCAAATCTTTTTAACGGAATGCTGTTCAGATAATTTTGTTTTACATCGTCGGAAAGTTTATCTGTCATTTCAGTTTCAATAAATCCGGGTGCGACAGCATTAACATTTATATTTCTTGAAGCAAGTTCTTTTGCCACTGATTTAGTTAACCCGATAACACCGGCTTTGGATGCTGAATAATTTGCCTGTCCGGGATTTCCCATAATACCTGATATGGAAGTTATATTTACAATCTTTCCGTATCTTTTTCCCATCATAGGTCTTGTTACTGATTTTATAAAATTAAATACTCCTTTTAAATTTGTATCTATCACAATATCCCAGTCTTCTTCACTCATTCTCATAAGTAATCCGTCTTTTGTAACCCCGGCATTATTAACAAGTATATCTATTTTTCCAAACTGTTTAACAATCTCTTCCGTTAAACTTTGAACTGCCTTAATATCAGCAACATCACATTGAAAATGTTTAATTCCAAGCGAATCAAAATGTTCTCCGTTTACAGAGTTTTTGTAAGTTATAATTACCTCTGCACCGTCCTGTTTAAAACTTTCCGCAATGGATTTACCGATACCTCTTGAACCACCTGTAACTATTACAACTTTATCTTTGAATTCCATAATTATATTTGAATCTGAATGTTAAATTTTTTGGAATAGTTTTTATTATAATAATCATAAAGCATTTGAAAAAATTCTTCACCCAATACATATCTTATTTCATCTTTGGTCGCATCAAAAACCGTTTGTGTAAAATTCTCAGTTTTATGTTTACCACAATAGTCCATATCCAATGAATGAACATCATCATACTGCAAAGTGTTATCAACAACTGTAACAGGATACATTATGCAATGAGTTGGTTTTATATCCCACTTATGCATTCCTTTTTTTACTGCTGTCACCTGTAATGAACAATAATTATTTTCGTCATTGAATACACATTTTTCGGTTCCTTTTGAATCAGTATAAACAGCACTACCGATTGCAAATCCGGAAGGAAAATCTGAATCTTCTTCAATATCATTATCAAACCATTCATCAGGATTTTTTATCTGATCGGCACTCATATTTGAAATTATATCATCAGTATGTTTTAGAATAACATCTTTGAACTCTTTGTCCATATATACACCGCTGCAACAACATTGTCCGAAACAGATTGATAAGTCACATCCCGGAACGAAGCCTTGTTTAAAAATACTGTCGTCAACTTTAATACCGTTTTTTTCTAATTCAGGAATTAACATTTTAAGAATTTATTATATTTTTTGAATATCTTCGAAATTACTAATATTGAATGTTTTTACATCCGGATTAATTTTTTTTATTAAACCGGTTAAAACTTTTCCGTTTCCAATTTCATAAAAAGAATTGGCACCATCTCTAATCATATTTCTGATTAACTGCTCCCATTTAACTGAAGAATATAACTGTCTGTGAAGAAG
>DOWN01000189.1 GCA_003519545.1 Bacteroidota bacterium | reverse complement strand
AAAATTCAGGATTCAAAAGAATCTTTAGAGAAAAAAACTGCTGATATTTTCAATCAGTTATCTTCTTTAACTCCGGAACCTAAACAGGAAGTAAAACCTGTTACCGGTCTTACTGAAGCTCAGCAGAAACTTTCTGAACAGATTCAGCAGTTCGCAAAACAAGAGCCGGTCGCTTCTCAAATACAACAACAGCAAACTACTGTAAAAGAAGAAGACAAAGACACTCTTTATAAAAAATTATTTGAATCATTTTATAATCAGTTAAAAGATAATAAACTTGTCACTGAAGGTGAACAGGTAAAAATTCCTGATTTAAATATTGCACAGGAACAGTTAAAAGAACTTGAAACTCTTATTGAAACTAAACCTGATGAGTTCATCAAAGAAGATTTAACTGGAAAAACAACTGAAGAGCTTAAAATTCCTGCTCAGGAAGTTTCTGATTTTATTGAAGAGCAAAGAGTTACCGATACAGGTGAAACTGTCCCGGTCGTAATGAGACCTAAGAAAAGGGAAATTAATCTTAAAGAAAAAAGAAAACTTCCTATTTTCAATGATGCTAACCTTACTGAAGATTATGAACTTGGATTAAGATTTTATAAACTCGGATTTAAAACTTCTTTTGTTAATTTAAAAACTGACAGAGAACACGGAAATACAAGAATCGCTACAGGTGAATACTTCCCTAATACTTTCTGGGGTTCCGTAAAACAAAGATCAAGATGGTTAGCCGGTATCGTTTTCCAAAACTGGAAAATCCACGGATGGAAAGGTTCTGCTAAAACTAAATATTTCTTGCTCAGAGACAGAAAATCTATCCTATCATTCTTCGGTACTGCTCTGTCTTACCTTTGTCTCGGATATTTCTTAGTCTATACAATCACATTATCTCTCGGATACACAAGTCCGATGTTAAAACCGATTGTCGGAACAACATCTCCACTCTGGTATCTGATGCTTGCCGCGACTTTCTTTATGGTCGTGAGAATATTTCATAGATTCGCTTTCACTTATAACTGGTATGGATTAAGATACGCTATAATGGGTGTGTTCAGAATGGTAATTGATAACGTTGTTAATCTCTTCGCAATGATTAGAGCGGTGAAAGTGTTCAGACAAACTAAAGATAAAGTTGTTTGGGATTCAACTGAACATTATTAAAAGTATTACAATTAGTTTTATAATATAAATTTGTAAATCGTTCTTAACATAAGTGTTATGCCATCAGGCAACCGGGTAAAAATAAGTTATCACGGCAAAAATTTCCAATCCTGCCGGTGGCAGGATTTTTTTTGCCCAAATCGAACTTAAAGTTTTTTTACTCATTAACCGGAATAAATACGGTTATCAATGTTTTACGTATATATTTATATTAAATTTTAAAGAAAGAATTAAAATCAGTAAAATGCAGAATCAAAACCTTATCAACCCTGAGGATTTTAAAAACAAAAAAGTTATACTTTTGGTTTTTGGAACCCGACCTGAGATTGTGAAACTCTTTGTTCTTTACAGAGTGCTTCAAAAATCCCAGGAGTTTTATCCTGTTTTAGTAAATACTTCACAACAAAAAATTTCCGGTGATATTCTTAAACATATCGGTCTTACTCCGGAAGTCGTGTTAGACGAAATCCCTAACAGATCAACTGACCTTAATCAGTTGACTGCTCATTTATTAACTGAACTCAGCAATGCTTTCAATAATGATTCTTTAATTAAAAGATCAGACGTTGCCGGTATAATGGTTCAGGGAGATACAAGTTCCGCTTATTGCGGTGCTATGTGGGGTTTCTTTAATCAAATTCCTGTTTTCCACATTGAAGCAGGTTTGAGAACTTTTGACCACTTGAATCCTTTTCCGGAAGAATTTATCAGAGAGTCTATCGGCAGATCTGCAACTTTGAATTTCTGCCCTACTAATGTCTCTTATGATAACCTTATCAGAGAAGGTATAAGATCTAATAAATGTTATGTCGTAGGTAATACTATCAATGATGCAATTATAACCCTTATGAATGAAGGTCTGATCAAAGACAGTACATTCGACGGAAATTTTATTCTCAGCACTCTCCATAGAAGAGAAAACTGGGATAAAGTTCAGGACTACGCAAAAATTTTAAATAAATATGCTACTGAAGTCAACAGGGATAAACAAATTTTACATTTGATTCATCCTAACCCTTTAGTAAAAGATAATTTTAATAAAGTATTCGATGGTAAATATCCGGAAAACTTAATCGTTCGCGATCCGGTTCATGATTATTTTGAAATGCTCGGGCTTGTTAAAAGCAGTTATTCTATTCTTACTGACTCCGGTGGTTTACAGGAAGAAAGTCTTTTCTTTAATGTCCCTTGTGGTGTATTGAGAAAAGTTACTGAACGTCCTGAAGTGCTTGGTAAAAATGCAAGACTATTACCTTTTGATGATAACAAAGTTACAGAATTTTTAAGCGAAAGTGATGACTACATCGCTAAGAATTCCGGTAAACTTAACTATACTTATGGCTACGGTAATACTTCTGAATTGATTTATGAAGCAATGAAAAATTTCTATTATTAATTTATAAGTAGTTAAAAGTTTTTAAACGGGCATCGGGGCTATCGTTGCGAAACAAAAAACTTTAAATATATTGTTTCGCAAATCATTTCCCTGTCAATGGTGTGAACAGGAAAATAAAACTAAAAATTCAGCCAAATTAAAAATACAAAAATGAAAATTAAACAACTTTATTACATTTTTGTTGGGGTGTTCGTAATGTTAATCGCTTCTTCTAATCTTCAGTCTCAGACTGATGAACAAGGAAGCAAAACTAAAATCAAGATTCCTAAAAATCTTGATAAGTATAAGTTTCCGGTACTTCCGCAAGTTGTGGAAAACCCAAACTCTGATTATACTGTTCTCCAGCAAAATTTTTTCCTGACTCTCCGAGATGGAGTAGATATGGATGCTACTAAATTTTATCCCTCCGAACCGAATATCTATCTACCCAATGGATATCCAATCGTAATTATGGTTCATGGTTACGGAGATAGAAAAGAAGCATTGGAGCAAATGGCAAGAGCACAGGCTCAGTATAACTATGTGGTTTATACTTACAGCGTCAGAGGGCAGGGAAATTCAGGTGGATTTTCTAACCTCATCAGTACTACCGAAGCACAGGACTTAATTGAATTTGTTAACTATGTTAAAAATGATAACGTCGGCGGTGATTCTTCTTCAGTTCTAATTATGGGTGGTTCTCAAGGCGGTACTCTCCCTTATATGGCTTCTTGCATGGGAATGAAAGTTAAAGCAATTATCTCCGCGGTCACTACTCCTAAACTTGCTTCAAGTTGGATTGATAACGGTAGTGTTAAAATGACTTTGTTATGGACAGTTGAATATACTCCGGATATCGCAAGATATAATCCTTTAGTAGAAAGAATGTCAGACTGGATTTATGCAACAGGATATAAATCTGATAAATGGGATTCTCTCGCAATTAATCTACCGCAGAATAGAGATTTTGATCATATGGTAAATCAAAATACTACTCCTATCTTAATCGAAAATTCCTGGCAGGATTATTTCTTTAATACTCGTGATGCTATTGAATCTTTACCAAATGTCGTTGCTCCTAAGTCAGTTTATTTCGGTGCAGTAATGGGACATGGCGGTGATTATTCTGAAAGTGAAAATCAATGGCATATGAATTTCTTCAATGAATTCTTTTTCCATTACCTTTGGGGATGGAATCAAGGTCTTAATGAAAGAATTGATTATCACTATGCTTTAACCACTTATCCAAAAAATGGATCAATGTGGTCTTTCGTTCATGATAGCAGTGCAGTATGGCCCCCTCAGAATATTTCTAACAGAAGATTCTATTTTAATAATCAGAACAGACTTACACCTACAAAAAATAATAACGCAACGGCTTCTTCAAATATCGCAACAGGTCCGTTAAAAAATAATGTAAAGATGACCGATTTAGTATGGAATGATTTCAGAGGTACTCTGTTTAATACTCTCTTCTCTAAAAAAGAAGTTAAATTCATTTCCACTCAGGCATTCACTGCTCCTACAAGAATGGTAGGTACTCCTGTTGTTAAACTCACTTATTCATCAAATGTTGACATCTGCCAGTATAACTTCCAAATCTATGAAATCACTTCAACAGGTGATACCGGATTTGTTTCAAGAATTAACTATACTGACAGATATTATACTTCAGGTCAAAAGAAAACTGTTGAAATTAAAGGTGTTTCCCATGCTCATTTATTCCAGCCTGGAAGCAAACTTATGGTTGTCTTAACTAACCTGGATACTAAACCGGATGACTGGTTTATGAATACTAATCCTCACGTCTTACCGGTACTTAAAAAAGGTACAAATAAATTATTCTTTAACGAATCATATATTGATATTCCTCTTCACACTCCCGGTGCTTTCACTATGCCTGGTTATGTAAGTGGTGATGTTGAAGATAAAGCAGGTCTTCCTGAATTATTCCAAAATGAACCTAATCCGTTCAATCCTGAAACAAAAATTTCTTTCAATCTTCCTACTGATGATAACGGATTGGTTAGTTTGAAAATTTATGATATGCTCGGAAGAGAAGTTGCTACTCTTGTAAATCAAACTCTCGGCAAAGGTGTTTATCAATATAACTTCAACGGTTCTAACTTATCATCAGGAATTTATTTTATGAGACTTACTACTGCAAATTTCTCTGATGTAAAAAGAATGTTGATGATTAAATAATTAAGAGCGTTCTTTCTTAAAAGGAAATGGAATAACTTTCAGGGTGGTTATTCCTACTCCAAAAAGGGTGGCATTAGCCACCCTTTTACTTTTTACCCTGTTTATTCTTTAATAGGAAATTCTATATAACTTCCGTCTTTCTCCCCAATATAAATCTTACTCAAATTCCTTTCAAATACCGGCAAGACATATGGATTTGTTCTTAACTCCATACTGCCTTCTCTCGTATCAAGATTCGTAATCACAAGTCTTATTCTGCTGCCTTTTCTGAATGTGTGTCCCATTGCATTTCCCTGAATTACTTTCTGCATTATTTCGTTATTTTCATTTTCCCAATTTGTAAAATTAATGCTCGAAACAAATCTCACATCATCAAACTGATTAACTTCCCATATCTGTATATTAACCTGATAAGCAACATTGTTAGATTTATGATTTAAAAATAATTTAGGTATTCCGAGTATGTTATAATTAAATGTCAGAGTATCCGAGTCAAGTATTATCTGCTGTTTCTTAAACTTTGATTTGAAATTATCTCCGGTAAATTCTGAATTTACAGACTCTTCCATACTCAATCCTTCTTCCACTTCATTGAATAACGCAATCGAATCTCTCTCCCAGTAATCATATAATTCAAGTTTATCCTTCCATAAAAAAAATTTTATTTTTTTATTTCCCGTAAATGGTTTTTGATTCTGACTAAACCTGTAAAATGTCCAGTTGTTTTCAAATATAGGATAACCTCCAAGTGCGTATGTAAATCTCGGTGTGTCGGCTATCCCGTTATTCTCATTGAATATCCAGTATCGCAGCCATTTACTCATCATCTCATTGTGATATTCCGTTTCTGATAAATTTGTATCTGAACTGTGTCCTCTTATCGCTCCCATATAAAACTTACAATACTTGTTGTAACTGTCCAGCGAATTTATTATTCCGTTTGCATTGAAAAATATATCCTGCCATGAATTTGAAAATAAAATCGGCACTTTATTATTTTTAACTTCAGAAATAAAATCCCTGTCTTTAGGAAAATCTTTTATAAAATCTCTCATTGCTTCCGGCTTTGCCTCAATTATAACTTTCCTGTATTCTTTTACATTATCATTATACCTTACCGTATTTTCATTGTAACTCAATGACCAAAGTAATGAAAGTCTTACACTCCCGTTCTGTATCCACGATGTTGCAAATTCCGGTGATCCTAAATCTGAAATTATACACCTCACATTTAATCCGTTACAAGCTGACATAAAAGGAATAATTCCGCCTTGTGATGAACCTGAAACCGCTATATTATTTTTATCAATATCTTTTCGCTTTTTAAGAAAATCCACAACCTGTTTAAAATCTTCCATCTCAAGACGTGAGATAAAATTTGATTTCCCTTCGGATTGTCCTTGCCCCCGCATAGAAAAAGTAAATGTTATATATCCAAACGTTGCTTGTCCCGCTGCCAGTGGTTTCATATCATCTTTTGATTTACCGTATCCATGACAATAAATTATCACTGGCCAGCCGTCAGACGGTGTTTCTCCTTCTGGTTTAAAAATTGAACCGTCAAGTTTTATTCCGTCTTTCATTTCAATTTTTACATCTACTTGTTTTACATTGAAATTTCCCGTTGAATGTTCTTTAGCAACCGCATCAATAAACAAAATACCGCTAAATATCAGGATGAGTAAAAATCTCATATTTTTTATTACAGTTAAATAGAGATTTAAAATATTTATATTTATTTTATATTTAAAGGAAAGATAAATACCAGATTAAGAATTTTTTAATTTCATAACTTTGATAAGTGTTAATAATATATCGCTGAATTTTGGTACTCGAAGACTTTTTGAAAACGTATCATTTAATATTGCTGGTAAAGACAGAATAGGTCTTGTCGGTAGCAACGGAGCAGGGAAGTCAACTCTGCTGAAAATTATTAATAAACAAATTGAATCTGATGAAGGTGTTGTGACTTTATCCCGGCACACTACCATCGGATATCTCCCGCAGGAAGGCGTTGTCTATAAAGGAAAAACTGTGTTTGATGAAGTTTTATCCGCCGCAGGTGATATCAAAAAAATTGAAGCGGAAATAAAAGAAATTGAAAATGAATTAAATTCTTTTGCTGATTATACTTCAGATGATTATATGGATTTGATTCAGAATCTTAGCGAACTTCAGGATATTTATCTAAATCTCGACGGTTTCAAACTTCAAGCCAAAGTTGAAAAACTTTTAAAAGGTCTGGGTTTTTCTCCCGATGATTTTCATCGAATGACTGACGAATTCAGTGGCGGATGGCAAATGAGAATTGCAATTGCAAAACTCCTTTTGATTAACCCCTCTATTCTTTTGCTTGATGAACCGACTAACCATCTCGATATTGAATCTCTTCTGTGGTTTGAAGATTATCTGAAAAATTATAACGGTGCTATTCTCTTAATCTCACACGATAAAAATTTTCTTGATAATATTACAAATAAAATCGTTGAAATCAGTTTAGGAAAAGTTACAATTTATCCCGGAAACTATCAGGCTTATCTCAATAGAAAAGAAGAACGGAAAATCCTGATCGAAAATCAATTTAACAATCAGCAGAAATATTTAAAACAACAGGAAAAATTCATCGAAAGATTCAGATACAAAGCATCTAAAGCAAAAGCAGTGCAAAGCAGAATTAAACAACTTGAGAAAATAGATTTAGTAGAAATTGAAGATGAAGAGAATACAGTTGATTTTAAATTTCCACCCGCTACTCATTCCGGAAAAGTAACTCTCGAAATTGAAAACTTATATAAATCCTATGATGGAATAAAAATTATTCTTGAAGATTTAAACTTAATCGTATCAAGAGGTGAAAAAATTGCTTTCGTAGGTGTTAATGGTGCAGGTAAATCCACTCTTGTTAAAATGATTTCAGGTATCGAACCTGTTTCCAAAGGTATTATTAAAACAGGTTATCAGGTTCAGATTAAATATTATTCTCAAAATCAGGCAGATGAACTTGACGGTGAAAAAACTGTTTTGGAAACTCTCGAAGCAATCGCTACCGGTGAAGTAAGCAAAAACTTACGGTCAATTCTCGGAAGTTTTTTATTCAGAGGTGATGACGTATTCAAAAAAGTAAAAGTTCTCTCCGGCGGTGAAAAGTCAAGACTTGCTCTCGCTAAAATGCTTGTTGAACCTTCTAATTTACTTATCCTCGATGAGCCGACTAACCATCTCGATATGAAATCAAAAGAAGTTTTGATGAACGCTCTTAAAAACTACGAAGGCACTGTCCTCGTTGTATCTCACGATAGACAATTCCTTGACGGTATAGTGGATAAAGTTATTGAAGTTAAAAATAAAAAAATAAAAGTTTATTACGGTAATTGTTCGGAGTATATTATTAACTCAGGAGTTTTAAATAATGTTAATCTCTCTTCTTATAATCCTGATAATTTAAATTCACTTGATCTGCAAAAATCAAACAGTGAAAAAAATTCAAATCGAAACGAAAGTAAAAATGAAAATTTAAAACAGGAAAAATTGGTTAATAATCCTCCGGAAAAAATGTCTTACAATGATAAAAAAAA
>DOWN01000130.1 GCA_003519545.1 Bacteroidota bacterium | reverse complement strand
ACACTACACGATGAACTTAATTTACAAATAAACCGTGAACTAAGTTCCGAATATGCTTATCTTGCTATGGCGGCTTATTTTGAATCTATTAATCTCGACGGGTTCACTAATTTTTTTAAAGTTCAGGCTGCCGAAGAACATTTTCACGCAATGAAAATTTTTAATTTTCTCAATGCTATAGGTGGAAGAGTTAAACTTCTACAAATCAATGAACCAAAAACTGAATTCAATAATATACTTGAAGTTTTTGAACTTGCCCTACATCAGGAAGAACAAATAGAATATTGTATTGACCGGCTTATGGATCTTGCCATTAAAGACAATAACCATGCGGTTATGAGTTTTCTCAAATGGTATGTTGATGAACAAGTTGAAGAAATTGATTTATTTAATAAATTAATTGCTAAAGTTAAAATTGCCGGTAACGAAGGCTCTGCTATTTTGATGATTGATTCTGAACTTGCGAAAAGAAAAGCATCACCGGAAATTTTATCAATAAGAACTGATGACGGTGAAGGTGAATAATTTTTTTAAATTAAACTAATTTTTTTTAAGGGGCATATTGCCCCTTTTTTTATTTTATCTATGTCTAAAACGGATTATAAACTTACCGGTTTGAATTTTGAAGGATTTGAATTTGATAATGAAGTCCTGATAAAATTATATCAAGCAATTTTGTTGCCGAGAATGATTGAAGAGAAGATGCTTTTAAATCTAAGACTTGGAAAAGTGAGTAAATGGTTTTCCGGTATAGGTCAGGAAGCAATATCTGTAGGGGTTACGGAATCTCTTAATGAAGATGAATACATACTTCCAATGCACAGAAATCTCGGTGTCTTCACTTCAAGAAATCTATCTTTGGAAAAACTTTTTATGCAACTGCAGGGTAAGCAAGGCGGTTTTTCAAATGCACGTGAGAGATCTTTTCACTTCGGAACAAATGAACATCACATTGTGGGTATGATATCACATCTCGGACCTCAAATGGGTATTGCTGATGGAATTGCTCTTGCCTGTAAACTCAATGCTGATAAGGGCATTGATGAGCCGAAGGTTACTGTTGTTTTTACAGGTGATGGCGGAACAAGTGAAGGTGATTTTCATGAAGCATTGAATGTGGCTGCTGTATGGAATTTACCTGTGATTTTTATTATTGAAAATAACGGGTATGGTCTTTCAACTCCTGTTAATGAGCAATACAAGTGTGAGAATTTATATGAACGTGCTGCCGGATATGGGATGAAAGGAATGCAGATAGAAGGCAATAACATTTTGGAAGTTTATAAAACTATTAAAGAAGTTTCTTCTAAAATAAAAGATAATCCTGAACCATATTTAATAGAATGTATGACATTCAGAATGAGAGGTCACGAAGAAGCATCCGGAACGAAATATGTTCCGCCTGAACTTTTTGATATTTGGAGTAAAAAAGATCCGGTTGTTAATTTTGAAAATTATCTTCTGGAAAAAGGGATAATAAATCCTTCGATTATAAATAAAACAAAAAAAGACTTCAAAGAAAAAATTGAATCTGCTCTTGAAGTTGCTTTTCAGGCAGGTGAACTAAAACCTGATACTGAAAAAGAATTATCTGATATATATAAAAAATACGAACCTGAAATTATAAATCCAATTGGAAATAAAAAATCTGAAAAAAGATTTGTAGATGCGGTTTCTGACGGATTGAAGCAGACAATGCAAAGGAATGATAATGTAATAATAATGGGACAGGATATTGCTGAATATGGAGGTGTTTTTAAAATCACTGAAAATTTTGTAAATGAATTTGGAAAGGACAGAATTAGAAATACTCCATTATGTGAATCAGCGATTATCGGAGCAGGGCTTGGGCTTGCGATTAAAAAGTATAAGGCAGTTATTGAAATGCAATTTGCTGATTTTGTTACTTCGGGATTTAATCAGATTGTTAATAATCTTGCGAAAATAAATTACAGATGGGGGCAGAATGCTGATGTGGTTATCAGAATGCCAACCGGTGCAGGTGTGGGGGCAGGACCTTTTCACTCTCAGTCAAATGAAGCATGGTTTTTTCATACACCGGGTTTAAAAATATTTTATCCATCAAACTGTTACGATGCAAAAGGAATGATAGCGGCTGCAATTTTAGATCCTAACCCTGTAATGTTTTTTGAACATAAAGCATTATACAGAAGTCTTAAAGAAGAAATTCCGGATGACTTTTATACCGTTGATACAGAAAAAGCAAAAGTTATAAAAGAAGGAGATGATGTAACGATAGTAACATACGGTCTTGGTGTATTATGGGCAAAAAACTTTTCAGAAAATAATAAAGATATAGATTGCGAGATTATTGATTTAAGAGTATTGTGTCCGCTTGATATGGAAACGATTTATCAATCGGTTAAAAAAACAGGAAAGGTTATAATTCTTCATGAAGATACTTTGACCGGAGGAATTGGTGCTGAAATAGCGGCTCGAATTACTGAAAATTGTTTTGAATATCTTGATGCACCTGTAGTGAGAAGTTGCAGTCTTGATACTCCCGTTCCGTTTGCATCTGAACTGGAACAGAATTTTTTCCCTGTTAAAAGATTTGAAACTCAAATAAGAGAATTGTTTGAGTATTAAATAAATTAATCCTTTATTGTGAGATTTATTTTCACAACTTTTTTTGCGTTTGTTATTTGGGTAATAATTGAATCTTTTATTTTTCAAAAATTTAATTCCCCAACATCTTTATATCATTTTGGTTTTTATAACACGGCTGTCTTTTTTCTCGCACTCGGTTTATTTTATTCTTACAGTGAATTAAAAACTGACCGGCTTGAATTTACTCTTAGTTATAAAGATTATGTTTTTTATGGAATGAAAATGTTAATTTTGTTTTTAATACTCGGGGTATTCTTTACATTTTTTTATTATGAATATTTTAACCGTAAAATTTTGGATGAGTTATTATTAAGCATAAAAACTAATGCAAATA
>DOWN01000158.1 GCA_003519545.1 Bacteroidota bacterium | reverse complement strand
TATCACGAGTGTTAATTCCGTAATTTCTGATATAATAGATAACTATCAGCAGAAAAACGGATTAAATGAAATTTCTAAACTTATCGTCTCTTCTCCCGGAGTTGATAATAATTTTAAATTTGCCTGGCAAATTAAAAAACACACGGGAAGGGAATTGATAGGTATTTTAAATGATGGAACAGAAATTTCAGGAAAAATATTGGATGTGAACAATTCAGGAGATATTTCTCTTGAAAGAATAAAAAATAAAAACAAAAAAGAAACTGAAATAATAAATGTAAATTTCAGTGATTTAAAGGAATCAAAAATAAAATTAAAATTTTAAACTATATATGAAATCTGAAATTATCGATGCCTTTTCGCAAATGGCTAAACAAAAAAATATTGACAGAGAAATCCTTGAAGGTGTTATAAAGGAATCTTTCAATAAAATGATGGAAAAAAAATATGGTGCGGAAGCAAACTTTGAGGTTATTGTTAATATGGATAAAGGAAATATTGATATTTATCTTAATAAAGAAATTGTAGAAAACGTAGAAGATCCTTCAAAACAAATTGATCTTGAAACTGCACAATCACTTTCAGGAGAAGAGTTTGAGATTGGTGATGAATATACTGAAGTATTACAGATTGAAGATTTTGGAAGAAGATCAGTTTTAAATTTGAAACAAAATCTCGCACAGAAACTTCGTGAGATTGAAAAAGAAGTTACATTTAATGAGTATAAAAAAATTGTCGGTGAAATAATTGTTTGTGAGGTTTATCAGATTAAACCTAACTCAATTTTAATGATGCACAACGGACACGAAATAATTTTCCCTAAATCTGAACAAATTCCTAAAGAGAAATATAAAAAAGAAGATACTGTCAGAGCAATAGTAAAATCGGTTGAAAAGCGACAGTCAGGACCTCCGTTGATTATCGTTTCAAGAGCAGATGAAGAATTTTTGGAAAAATTGTTTGAACTTGAAATTCCTGAGATTTATGACGGTATTATTAATATCGTAGCGATTGCAAGAGAACCGGGTGAAAGAGCAAAAGTTGCAGTGGAATCATCTGATGAGAGAATTGATGCGGTTGGTGCTTGCGTAGGTATGAAAGGAATTAGAATCCATTCTATAGTAAGAGAATTAAGTAATGAAAATATTGACGTTATAAACTATACAGATGATCCTGCTCTTTTTATTGCAAGAGCATTATCACCTGCGAGAATCAATGATATTGATTTAGATAAAGATGAAAAAGTTGCAAAAATCTTCGCTGATAAAGATCAGTTCAGTCTTATCATCGGAAGAGGCGGACAAAATATAAAACTTGCTTCTAAACTGACAGGATATACTCTTGATGTAATCAAACCTGAAGAGGAAGAAGAAGAATACGAAGAAGAGGATGACTTGGAAGGCTACGGTGAAGAAGAAGATGAAGATGATGATTTAGAAGGATATGGAGAAGAAGAAGAGGGTAATGAAGAGGATTCAAAAGATTCCGAAGATAATGAAGAAGATGATGACAGTGATGAAGAAGAGTCAGAAGATAATGAAGAATCTGACGAATCTGAGTCAGAAGAAAGTGAATCAGATGATGACAGAGAAGAAGAAGAATCTGAAACTGAATCTACTGAAGAATCTGACAAGAAAAAAAAATCTAAAAAATAATTTTCTTAATTTTTATATTTTTTAAGAAAAATTTAAATTAACAGAAAGGTTAATCTTATTAATGGCTGAGCCAAAAGCGAAAAAAACAAAGTTAATGAAACTTTTGAGTGAAATCCAAACCTCAAGAGAAAATGTTATTAATTTTCTTGAGCAGGATTTAAAAATGGAGAATATTACCGTTAATACGTCTCTTGAAAGTGACGTAGTGGAAAAGGTGCGTATCCATTTCAGAAAAGACCTTGAGGATCATCAGCAGCACACTAAAAAACTTGAAAAGTTCACAAATACTTATGATGTAAAATTTGTAGAAATTGAAGAGAAAAAGAAAAAAGAAGAAGAAGAAAGAGCAAGAAAAGAAGAGGAAGAAAGAATAAGAAAAAATCTTGAAGAGCAAAAAAGAATTGAAGAAGAACAGCGTCAGAAACAACTGAAAGAAGCGTATGAAAAAGCAGAACAACAAAGAAAACTTGAAGAAGAAAAGCAGAAAGCAGAAAGACTAAAGAAAAAATCTGCGGAAACTCCAAAATCACAAAAACCGGAAACCGCAAAAGATACAACTCAGGATAAATCAAATGTAAAACCTCCTCAGACTGATAAAAAACCTGAATTTCAGAAAAATAAATTTACAAAACCTGAAAACAGAAATAAAGATTTTAAAAAGCCATTTGATAAGAATAAGAATAAACCGAAAGTTGAAAAAATTACGATTAAAGATGTAAAAAATGCCAAGAAGAAACAGGCAGAAGCAGACGGAAGAACTTTTAAACCAAAGAAACCTGAGCAAGGCGGGACTGATTTTAAAAATAAATCTCCGAAAATAATTTCTGCTCCGACATCAACTGATTCTAAAAAATTCGGGGATAAAAAAGATAAAGATAAAAAGAAATTTCAGGCTGATTACGAAAAGAAAAAAGTTCAGCCCAAATCTCAAAAAGTTCACAGATTAAAAGATGTAACACAAAAAGAAATTGATGCGGCTATTAGAGAAACTTTCGCAAAAATTGATGAAGATTCAGGTTCATCTGCGAGAGTATTAGCTAGAAAGAAAAAGAAAAAAGAAAGACTTGAGCAGGAACAGAAAGCGGCAGAACTTGCAGAACAAAGAAAGAATGTAATCAAAGTTACAGAATTTCTTTCAACTTCTGAACTTTCAAATCTTATGAATATACCCGTTGCCGATATTATCAAAAAATGTTTTGATCTCGGTATGATGGTTTCTATCAACCAAAGGCTTGAAAAAGATTTGATTGAACTTCTCGCTGCTGAGTTTGGATATACAATTGAATTTCAGACTGAGTATGAAGAAGATACACTTGTAGATACTGAAGATGCTATTGAAACGCAAAAAGAAAGACCTCCGGTTGTAACTATTATGGGTCACGTTGATCACGGAAAAACCTCGTTACTTGATTATATCAGAAATGCAAATGTTGTTGCCGGTGAAGCGGGTGGTATCACTCAGCATATCGGAGCATACACAGTTACACTTCCAAACAAAAAACGAATTACTTTCCTTGATACTCCCGGTCACGAAGCATTTACCGCAATGAGAGCAAGAGGCGGACAAGCTGCTGATATAGTTGTGCTTGTTGTTGCTGCCGATGATAATGTTATGCCACAGACAGTTGAAGCGATTAACCACGCACTCGCTGCTAACGTTCCTATTATTGTTGCAATTAATAAAGTTGATAAACCTGATTCAAATTCTGACAGAATAAGGCAACAACTTGCCGATAAAAATATTCTTGTTGAAGATTGGGGCGGAAAATATCAATGCGTAGAAATCTCTGCCAAAAAAGGAATGAACATTGATTCACTTCTTGAAAAAATTCTTCTCGAAGCAGAAGTCCTTGACTTGAAAGCTAATCCTGACAGGGAAGCAAGAGGTGTTGTTCTTGAAGCAAAACTTGATAAAGGTAAAGGTATAGTTGCGACATTACTTGTTAAAAAAGGTACTTTAAATGTTGGCGATGTATTTATATGCGGAGTTTATGCGGGAAAAATTAAAGCGATGTTTGATGAAAGAGAACATAAACTCGAAGCCGCAGGACCTTCGCAAGCCGTGCAGGTATTGGGTTTTGACGGTATGCCTCAAGCCGGTGATATTTTTATTGAAATGAATTCTGAAAGAGAAGCAAAAGAAATTTCGCTTAAACGTCAGCAACTTAAACGTGAGCAAGATTTCCGTCAGGTAAAACTTGTAACTCTTGATGACATTTCAAAACAAATTAAAGAAGGTAAACAGGTCGAACTGAAAATTATATTAAAAGCGGATGCTGACGGTTCAGCCGAAGCACTTACAGATTCATTGCAGAAACTAACAACACCTGAAGCAAAAGTAATTGTTATACATAAAGCAGTCGGACAAATTACAGAATCAGATGTTACGCTCGCAGAAGCATCAAAAGCAATTATTATCGGTTTCAATGTGAGACCTAATCTGAACGCAAGACAGATTGCGGAAAAAAATCAAATTGATATTCGTCTTTATAATATAATTTATAATGTAATTGAAGAAGTTAAACAAGCTCTTGAAGGATTGCTTGAACCGGATATTGAAGAAAAAGTTACTTGCACTGTTGAAGTTAGAGATACTTTCAAAGTGCCGAAAATCGGAATGGTGGCAGGTTGTTTTGTTAAAGACGGAAAAATTACACGTAATACTACAGTGAGGTTACTCAGAGAAGGATTTGAAATTTTCAAAGGTAAAATATCTTCACTGAAAAGATTCAAAGATGATGTGCGTGAAGTTGAAACAGGTTTTGAATGTGGTATATCAATTGAAAATTTCAATGATATAAAAGTCGGAGATATAATTGAAGGTTACGAAATTGTTGAAATTAAAAGAAAATTATCGGCGGTTTAAATGTCTATAAGAACTCAAAAAGTTGCTGAAGAAATAAAACATAAGATGAATTCGGCTATGTCAAAAGATTTAATGGAATTGAATCTCGGACTTGTTACAATCTCAAATGTTACTATTACAGCGGATTTAAAAATTGCAAAAATTTATTTTACACTCCTCGGGAATAAAGAACCCGGTGCTAAAGCCGAAGAAAAACTGAATAACAGAAAAAAACATATAAGATATCTGCTTGCACAGTCTATCAACCTCAGATATGTTCCTGATTTGATTTTTATCTATGATGATTCTTTTGAACACGCAGATAAAATTCATAAAATACTCAATGATTTAAAAAAATAATTTTGTCAGTAACTGATAAAATAATTTTAATTGACAAACCTCTTGACTGGTCATCCGCCAATGTTCTTAACGTATTAAAAAAACATCTCGATATAAAAAAAATAGGTCACGCAGGAACTTTAGACCCGCGTGCCACCGGATTACTCGTCGCTTGCACAGGCAAATTCACAAAAAAAATTAATGACTTCATAAACTTTGATAAAGAATATACAGGTATTTTCAGAATTGGAGCGGTTACTGAAAGTTTTGATACTGAAAAACCTGAAATCAATTTAATAGATTCATCCCACATTACTGATGAAATGGTAATTTCTGCCGGAAAAAAATTTACCGGTAAAATTTTTCAAATGCCACCAATGCACTCAGCCGTTAAACACAAAGGAAAACCTCTGTATTTACTTGCCAGAAAAGGAAAAGAAATTGAAAGAAAAGAAAGAGAAATTTTTATTGAAAGTTTTACGGTTAAAAAATTAAACAGCGAAGAAGTTTTTTTTAATATATCTTGTTCAAAAGGAACTTACATCAGAACCTTAGCGGATGATTTTGGTAAAGAACTCGGCGTTGGTGCTTATCTAAAAACTCTGAGGAGAACACGAGTTGGAAAATTTAAATTGTCTGACTTTGAAAATGAAATTAACGGAATAAAATATACATTCTATGAATAAAATTATTCTTATCATTTTTGTATTTGTTTTTTGTAAATCACTTAAGGGTCAAACTGATACGATAATAAATGTTTTTAATAATGCAGAAATTTGTTTTGGTGATTCAATAAATAAACCTGCTTACAATGTTGATGACAAAGGAAGAAAAATCTCAAATAGAATTTTAATTCCTCAGCTTGTATCTCCTGTTAGAATTATAGCGAATCTTAAAATTAAATCTTTAGGAGATAAATGGGACAGATTCGGTTCGGTTTATTTTTCAGCCGGGAATGAAAAAATAGAACTTGTAAAATTTATGACCGGTTTCGGAACAGGAAATCAGACGATACCTTTGATCGGTGGAGTAGAAAAATGGGAAGATGAAATGAATTTCACGCTTGATCTTTCATACCTTTCACCTCTTTTTAAAGATTCTGTAACTATTAATGCATTTATTGATACATGGGTAGAAAAAGGATGGCAAGTTAATTTCACTTTGACTTTCCGAACTGATATTTACGCTATGAATCCAAAAAAAGTAATTCCCGTAATGAATATAACAGGAGATTATCTTAATTATAAAACTTATGATGCAGGTGGAATTTTTGATACGCTTTTAATTGATAAATCTTCATCAAAATATTTATTGTATTTTTATTCTTCCGGTCATGGCGGAGATTCTGCAGGTGATGAATTTAATATGAAAGAAAATATTATTACAATAAATAATAATTCATTCCATATTATTCCCTGGAGGGATGATTGCAGAAGATTCAGGTCATTAAATCCGACATCAGCCAAGTGGGAAGGGGATTTGTGGAGTTCGGACTTAAGTCGCAGCGGTTGGTGTCCCGGTGATTTATCATTGCCATATATTTACAACATAACTGACAAATTAAATCCGGGATTAAATTATTTTAATTTTAACATTTTAAATTCCGATAGAACTACTGATGTTCTTGATTATTGGAATTTAAGTGCATTCATATTGGAATACTAAATTATGGAAATTACTTTAAAACAGGTTTACGAAGATAAAGACCTTCAAACACTAGAAACGCTTGCAAAAAAAATTTGGAATATTCATTATCCGCCTATTATAGGGCAGACTCAGGTTGATTATATGCTTAACAAGTTTTATTCAATTGATGCTTTGAAAAAACAAATCCACGTAGACCATAATATATTTTTATGTGCTTATGATGAAAAGGAAAATATGATGGGATTTTTATCATACAGTACTTTTGACGATAAAAATTTTTTTATACATAAATGGTATGTTGATCCTTTTATTCACGGCAAAGGTATCGGCAGAAAATTATTTTCTCATATTTTTGATAATACAAACTATTCGACTATCCGCCTTACAGTTAACCGACAGAATATTAAAACTATAAACTTTTATTTTAAACTCGGATTCACAATTGAAAAAGTTGTAGATATAGATATCGGTGAGGGATATATTATGGATGACTTCCAAATGATAATGAAAAAAAATTAATCCGGTTAAATTCCGTTTTTACCGGTGTTTAATTTGTGCAACTCTATTTTTTTCAAAAGCCAGGGCTTAACTAAAAGATATTCACATTCCATCACGCTTTTCTCGATGAACTCAAGTTCTTTTATGTTTTGTTTAAGAACAGCATTATAAAATTTTATTAAAAATGTAATTGAATTTTTATAATACTCATAAATTGATTTACTCATTGCAGATGTTTTCTTAAAGGTTTTTTTAAATGAAATTATTGTCTCCAATGCTTCCAGAATAAATCCTTTTTCAAAAAGAACTGTAGATTTTAAAAGCAAAATATCTTCTTTAAAGGTGCCATAATTAAATTTAACTTTTGAGAGTATCTCCAGAGATTTATCAAATTCTCTAACTCTCGAATATGCCATCGCGAGTAAATAATTCTCAAGATTGTCACTTTGGTCTGGCTTGAGATATTTTTTATGCTCATTTATAAATTCTATCACCCAGTCATTTTTATTCAGTTGTGTCGCACATAATACAATATTTCTGAATAGTCTCCTGTCAATTGTATTATTCTGGAGAAATAATTTATCCTTATCAGAAAGAAATTTATTAAAAATATTAAATACTTCTAAAGTTAAATCATCTCTTGTAACCGCCATATAACTGCAAAAATTTATTAAAGCAAAATAAATTTCTCTTCTTTCATCAGTTCCAAAAATTAAATATCTTTCAAAAAATAATTTTTTTACTTCTTCATATAATTCCATAG
>DOWN01000203.1 GCA_003519545.1 Bacteroidota bacterium | reverse complement strand
CTTTCGATGCCCATACCAAAAGCATAACCTGAATAAACTTCAGGATCAATATTCATATTTTTTAAAATTTCCGGATGAACCATTCCGCAACCTAAAATTTCCAGCCAGCCGGAATATTTACAAACTTTACAACCTTTGCCTTTACAAAGATAACATTCCACATCAACTTCAGCAGNNCCACGCGAAGCCAGAATAAATCTTTGGGTCATAACCACCGTTTTGCAGAACAACAGGATGTACCATGCCACAGCCTAAGATTTCAAGCCAGCCAGAATTTTTGCAAACCTGGCATCCCTTGCCGCCACAAACAAAACATTCCACATCAACTTCAGCAGACGGTTCAGTAAAAGGAAAATAACTTGGTCTCCATCTTATCTTCAGTTCTTCACCAAAAAATTCCCGTGCAAAATAATTTATTGTAGATTTTAATTCTACAAAATTAACATTTTTATTTACATATATCCCGTCAATCTGATGAAACATTTCAAGAGATCTTGCCGTGACATCTTCATTTCTGAAACACTTTCCGGGAAGTATATATCTCACAGGTGGTTTATTCATTTCCAAAATTCTGATTTGACCTGGAGTTGTATGAGTTCTGAGAAGATATTTATTTCCGTCTCCGTTATCATTAATAAAAAATGTATCCTGCATATCTCTTGACGGATGATAGGAAGGAGTATTTAAAGCATCAAAATTATGAAACTCATCTTCCAGCTCAGGTCCGTCATAGATATTAAATCCGATTTTTTGGAAAATTGAAACAATCTGATCTATTGCCTGAGTGATTAAGTGTAAAGTTCCCGGATTATATTTTATGCCGGGTAATGAAAGGTCAGTATATTCTTTATCAGAATTATTATTTTTAAATTCAGAAGTTTTATCGTTAAAAAAATCCGTTGCAGATTTTTTTAAATCATTCAGAATTTTACCGGTTGTTCCTTTTTGGTTTTTGTCGAGATTTTTAAACTCTTCAAATAAATCAGCAAACAATCCGTTTCTCGAAAGATATTTTAACCTGAATTGTTCAAGTGAATTTTCGTCTGAAACTTTTTGTTTTTCAGATTCAATTTCAATTTTTATATTTTCGAGTTTTTCTAACAATTTTAGTTCAATGAGGTATATAAAAAAATATTCCTTCCGAGAAAGTTAACGGAAGGAATATAATAATTAGAAAGTAAAAATTATTTTACAGCAAATTTTACAATTTCATTGAAAGCATCAATATTATTGTAAGCAAGATCAGCAAGAGTTTTTCTGTTAATATTGATATCTTTTTTCTTTAATGCATCTATAAGTTTTGAATAAGAAATATTATTCATTCTTGCAGCGGCATTAATTCTTGTAATCCAAAGTGAACGGTAAGTTCTTTTTTTCAGCTTTCTGTCTTTGTAAGCATGAGTAAGACCTTTTTCTACCGCATTTTTAGCTACAGTATATACTTTACTGCGAGCGCCCCAATATCCTTTGGCTGAATCGAGGACTTTCTTTCTGCGTGCTCTTGAAGCAACTTTATTTTTTGAGCGAGGCACAGATTTCTCCTTTCTTTTTTTAAGAGTTTATTAAAAAGTTTTTATTCCGCAAGTATCATACGTTTTACACGTTTTGAATCTGCTTCTGAAACATAGGTCACCGTTTTCAGGTCACGTTTTCTGCCGGGAGATTTTTTGGTCAGAATGTGTTGCCCGAATGCTTTTTCTCTTTTTATTTTACCGGAGGCGGTTTTTTTAAACCTTTTAGAAGCCCCGCGGTTAGATTTCATTTTTGGCATGTGCTTTTTATGATTTTATAAAAAAATTTTTAATCTTCAACAGGATTGCCTTTATCCTGAGTTGATTTTAAAATTTGAATCTTATTCTTGTCCGGAATAAAATAAGCAATCAATTGTTTACCTTCCATTCTTGGAGGTGATTCGATTTTACTTATATCTTCCAGCTTTGCAACAATGTCAGCCATTAATTGCTTTCCAAATTCCGGGTGTGTTATCATTCTTCCTTTAAATGTCACCGTTGCCTTCACTTTATGTCCTTCAATCAAAAATTGCCTTAAGTGTTTAGTCTTAAATTCTATATCATGTTTATCTGTGTTAGGATTAAAACGAATCTCCTTCAATTCAATATTAGCCTGATTTTTTTTGGCTAACTTTTCACGCTTCTGCCGCTCATAATTATATTTTCCATACTCCGCAATTTTACATACAGGCGGTTTTGAATTAGGATTTATTTCAATTAAATCCATTTGTTTGCCTTGTGCTAATTTCAAGGCGTCCTGCGTATTCATCACTCCTAAAGATCCCCCATCTTCATCAATAACTCTGATCTGAGGAACTCTTATGTCCTGATTTATACGTTCTTTATATTTTTTGTCCCGGATATTTGTATTTTGTTTAATTAATAAAAATCTGTATCACCTTTTACATATATAAGGTTTTTACAGTTTTTGGCTAATCTGCAATTTAAGTCTTTCTATCAACTCTTTCAATTCAGTTTTTCCTGTATCACCTTTTTTATGCTCCCTTAGAGAAATCAAATTTTCCTGCTTTTCTTTTTCACCAACCACCAACATATAAGGAATTTTTCTGTGTTCTGCTTCTCTTATTTTATAACCTACTTTTTCATTTCTTTCATCTATTTCTACACGAATATTATTTCGCTTTAACTCATCAAAAATTTCCTTTGCATAATCTTTTACTGCATCTGTTATTGGTAATACAATTGCCTGAACGGGACATAACCACAATGGAAAATCTCCCGCATAATTCTCAATTAAAATTCCTGTAAATCTTTCAAGTGAACCAAAAGGTGCTCTGTGAATAATTACAGGTCTGTGTTTTTGACCGTCACTTCCGGTATAGGTTAAATCAAATCTTTCAGGCATAACATAATCAATCTGTACTGTTCCCAACTGCCATTCTCTGCCGATTGCATCCCTCACCATAAAATCCAGTTTCGGACCGTAAAAACTTGCTTCGCCTATCCCGATATAATAATCAATTCCCATTTTATCTGCTGCCGCTTTCACATCTGCTTCCGCTTTTTCCCACATTTCATCTTCACCACCGTATTTAGATTTATTCTCTTTATCTCTGAAGGATAATCTTGTTTTAAAATCTTTAAATCCGAGTGTTGAAAAAACGAATTGAGTTAATTCTATTACGTCACAAACTTCATCAAGTAATTGTTCCTGAGTGCAATAAATATGAGAATCATCCTGTGTGAATCCGCGAACTCTAATCAGTCCGTTCAATTCACCGGATTGTTCATATCTGTAAACAGTTCCGAATTCTGCCAACTTAACAGGTAAATCTCTGTAACTTCTCGGTTTAAAAGCATAAATCTGATGATGATGCGGACAGTTCATCGGCTTTAACATATATTGTTCGCTCTTACCTGTTTCATCTTCAAATTCCAGAGGAGGAAACTGTGATTCTTTATAATAAGGGTAATGTCCTGACTGTCTATATAAATCAACTTTTGCAATATGAGGTGTATAAACAGGACTGTAGCCTCTTTTCACTTGTTCATCTTTGAGAAAATTTTCAAGTTCACCTCTTATAATTGATCCGTTTGGTAACCAAATAGGTAAACCGCCTCCAACAGAAGGAGAAATCATAAATAATTCAAGTTCATGTCCAATTTTTCTGTTATCTCTTTTCTTTGCTTCTTCAATTCTGTTAAGATGTTCATCAAGTTCTTTCTGCTTTGGAAAAGATACTCCATAAATTCTCTGCAGAATTTGTCTGTTCTCATCCCCTCTCCAGTATGAACCGGAAACGGACATAAGTTTTACAGATTTTATTCTGTCAGTATTTGGTAAATGAGGACCTCTGCATAAATCAGTAAATTCACCCTGATGATATAACGAAACAGTATCTTCGTTAGATGCAATAGTTTCGAGAATTTCAACTTTATATGGATCTTTTCTTTTAGATTGAAAATATTTTATTGCTTCAAGTCTTGGCATCTCTTCTCTTTGCGGTTTCAAACCTCTTTTTGCAATCTCACGCATTTTATCTTCAATCATCTTTAGTTCTTTTTCACCAAATTTTACATCAGAATCTATGTCGTAATAAAATCCGTCTTTGATTGGAGGACCAACCCCAAATCTCGCACCGGGAAAAAGTTCTTCAATTGCCTGAGCCATCAAGTGAGAAGTTGTATGCCAATAAACTTCTTTACCTTTTTCCGAATCAAATTTGTGAAATACAATTTCGGAATCTTCATTAACAGGAGCATTTAAATCTTTTAACTTCCCGTTAACTTCTGCAACTAAAACTTCATCGGCAAGTCTTTTGCTTATTGAACTTGCGATTTCATATGCTGATATTCCCACAGGAAATTCTTTAACATTTCCATCAGGGAATTTAATTTTTATATTTTTTTCCATAAAATAAAAACTGATAATTTATTAAAATTTTAAATTTACAAAATATACGGATATGGGTTAACCATCAATCTATGTGATTAACCCTTTAGCGTTCCCGTATAAACTGTGAATATAAAATTCATTTAAATTATCAGTTGAATTTATCCCTAATTAAAGGGAAGTTTTTTAGTGGGCGGTAATGGATTCGAACCAATGACCTCTACGATGTCAACGTAGCGCTCTAACCAACTGAGCTAACCGCCCGGAATTTTAAAGAATGTATAAAATACTCAATTTAAATCGTTTTTTAAAGGTGAATTCTTGGAATAAAAAGTAGAAAATTTCACATTCGTTCAAAACGATTAAAAACTTTACCACGAATTCTCACGAATTAATCAAATTACACAAATAAATACTCTTAAATGTTTTTTTTAAGGTCATAATTTGAAAAAAATTATTTTGGACAGAAGTGAGAGAATATTTTCAAGATTCTAAACTTATATAACAAATTTGAAATCAACAGGGTATTAAACTTCAATTGTTTTAGAAAGGTCAAAATAAAATTTCACTAATTTTTCATACGGTTCAGACATTGCAATTTTCCTTCTTGCCATAACAGTTTTTGCTGTAGGCATTGCCTGTTCAATATCTGTCTCTTATACACATCT